>JBCDJH010000325.1:0-2934 GCA_038747965.1 Pseudomonadota bacterium | reverse complement strand
TCCGCGTCAATGTAGCCCATCCGAAACGCTACCTCCTCGGGGCAGCCGATCTTGAGCCCCTGGCGCTCCTCCACCGTTTCGACGAATTGGCTCGCCTGGAGGAGGGAGGCATGGGTGCCGGTATCCAGCCAGGCGAAGCCGCGCCCAAGCCGCTCAACGGTCAAGAGACCCTCGTCCAAGTACATTTCGTTCAGGGTGGTGATTTCCAACTCGCCGCGGGCGGAGGGCCGCACCTTCGCCGCGCGCTCGCACACCGACTGATCGTAGAAATAGAGGCCGGTCACCGCGTAGTTAGACTTCGGCGTTTGCGGCTTTTCTTCGATGGAGACCGCTTGGCCCTGATCATTGAAGGCGACGACGCCATACTGGCGGGGATCGTTCACCCAGTAGCCGAAGACGGTAGCCCCCGAGCGCCGGCGCGCCGCCTCCTGGAGCATCGCTGTCAATCCGTGTCCGTAGAAAATATTATCGCCGAGAATGAGGGCGCAGGGCTCGCCCGCGATGAACGCCTCGCCAATGATGAAGGCTTGCGCCAGGCCATCGGGGGTGGGCTGCACAGCGTAGGAGATCGAGATCCCCCATCGCCCGCCGTCCCCCAGCAGCTTCTCGAACGCGCTGCGATCCTCTGGCGTCGTGATCACCAAGACATCGCGGACTCCGGCGAGCATCAGCACCGTGAGCGGATAATAGATCATCGGCTTGTCGTAGACCGGGAGCAATTGTTTGCTCGCCGCCAAAGTGAGGGGGTGAAGACGCGTTCCCTTGCCGCCCGCGAGGATGATCCCTTTCATGAGCTAAGCTCCTTCATCCTCACGCAGCGCAGCGATCACAGGCGTAAGGCCGTCGCGCCACGGCTTTGGACAAACGCCGAAAACGTTTTCGATCTTCTCGCAATTCAAGCTTGAGCGAAGCGGCCGCGGCGCGGGCGTTGGATACTCCGTCGTGGGGATGCGCTCGACGGAGGCGGCGACGCCCGCCTCCTCAAAGATGGCAGCCGCGAAGTCGGCCCAACTGATCTCGCCGCTACTCGTATAATGATAAACGCCGGCCCGCGCGCCGTCGTCGCCCACCAGTTTTTCAGCAACGGCGAGGACGGCCGACGCGATATCCCCAGCGGAGGTCGGCGCACCGCGCTGATCGTCGACAACGCGGACGCCGCCCTTCTCTCGGCCCAGACGCAGCATCGTCTTTACAAAATTCCGTCCGTAGGGCGAATAGACCCATGAGGTGCGCAACACCGCATAGGAGAGGGGTCCGGCGCTCTGAAACGCCTCCGCCACGGCGACCTCGCCGGCCAGTTTTGTGCGGCCGTAGGCGTTTATGGGATTCGGAGCGTCCGTCTCAAGATAGGGCGTATCCGATGCGCCGTCGAACACATAGTCTGTTGAAAGATGAATAAGCGGCGCGCCTTTTGTCGCGCAGGCCGCCGCCATCGCGCCGGGCGCCGCGCCATTGACGGCCAGAGCGTCCGCTTCTTGCTCCTCAGCCAGATCAACGCCGGTGAAGGCGGCGGCGTTCACCACAACGTCCGCCCGCGCATCATGAATAGTGTCTGAGATGGCTTTCGCGTCGCGCAAGTCGACGGCGCGGCGGCTGAGCGCCTCAATCAGCACATCGCGCTCGCCCGCTGCGCGCAAAAGCGCGGTGCCCACCTGGCCCGTCGCTCCAAACTGCAAAATTCGAAGAGTTATGGTGACGTTCCTTCTAAACCAAGACGACGCCCGTCAAAGCCGCCATCCTGGATGGACTGACGCCACGCATCGTTTTCCAAATACCAAAGGGCCGTCGCCCGCAATCCATCTGCAAAGGCTGTGCGCGGGCGCCAGCCGAGCGTACCCGCAATTTTGGAGGCGTCGATCGCATAGCGCAAATCATGGCCGGGCCGATCCTCCACAAATGCGATTTGCTCGGCGTAAGATCCGCCGCCCGCTTTTGGGCGCAACTCATCGAGGGCCGCGCACAGACGGCGCACCAAATCGATGTTGCGCACCTCCTCGTCGCCGCCCACATTGTAGGTCTCCAGCGGCGCGCCGCGATCGACAATGGCGAGCAGCGCCTCGGCGTGATCGTCCACATGCAGCCAATCACGCACGTTCTCTCCCCGCCCGTAGACAGGGATGGGCGCCCCGGCGATGGCGTTGAAGATCACCGTTGGAATGAGCTTCTCGGGGAATTGAAAGGGACCGTAATTGTTCGAACAATTGCTGATCACAACGGGCAGGCCAAAGGTGCGCCCCCAGGCCCTCGCCAGCATATCGGAGGCCGCCTTCGACGCCGCATAGGGAGAATTCGGCGCGTAGGGGCTTTCTTCGGTGAAAACGCCCGTCTCCCCAAGCGCGCCAAACACTTCGTCCGTTGAGACATGGTGAAAGCGGAACGCCTCCGGATCGCCGCCCCGCGCGCCGCGCCAATAGTCGCGCGCCGCTTCCATCAAGGCGTAGGACCCAACGATATTCGTCTGTATAAAGTCGGCTGGTCCGTCGATGGAGCGGTCCACATGGGTTTCGGCCGCAAGGTGCATTACTGCGTCCGGCTTGGCGTCGCCCAGCACGCGATCCAGAAGCGGTCTATCGGCGATATCGCCCTTTACAAAGGTGTAAAGAGGATTGTTCTCGACGCTCTCCAGATTTCGTAAGTTCGCGGCATAGGTGAGCTTATCGAGATTGACGACGCGACGCCCTTCCCCGATCGCACGCCGCACAAGCGCTGAGCCGATAAACCCAGCGCCACCGGTGATGAGAAGAGTTTCGCGGCGCTCAGTCATGAAACGTCCTCTCAGCTTGCGGAATAGGAGAAGGGCGATACAAAATCGGCGAAGGCGGGGGCTGACTTATCCTTGTCCGATACGATCGCCTCGTCCGGCGCGACGCCCCAATCGATGGCGAGGCTCTCATCCGCCCAGTGGATCGCCCCTTCGGAGGCCCGGTCGTAGCC
>JBCDJH010000324.1:0-2970 GCA_038747965.1 Pseudomonadota bacterium | reverse complement strand
GGCGACAAGACGCGCGAGGGCGTCGTCCCAAAGGCTGCGGCCTTTGACAGCGTTCCCAATGACGACGTCGTCGCGCGGGTTTGGAAGAGACAGGTTCACCGCCCGAGCCTTACCTTCGGGTCGAGCCATCCGTAGGCGACGTCGGCGAGCATGTTGAGGGCGATGATGAGCGTCGCATAGAGGATGACGACCCCCATCACCAGCGTGTAGTCGCGGGTGAGGGCGCCGATCACGAAGTAGCGGCCAACGCCCGGCAGGCCGAAGATCTGCTCGACCACCAAGGAGCCCGTCAAAAGGGCCGCCGCCGCGGGGCCCACATAGCTCACCAACGGCAACGCCGCAGCGCGCAGGGCGTGGCGCCACACAATTTCAGTCGAGCTGAGGCCTTTCGCGCGCGCGGTGCGGATGAAGTTGGCGCGCATCACCTCAATCATGCTGCCCCGCATCAACCGGGAGACCACCGCGATCTGCGGCAGGGCGAGGGTCACCACCGGCAAGATCAGATGGCGGATATCGCCGTTCCCCCATCCTGCGACCGGCAACCAACCGAGCGACACGCCAAAAAGCAGCGTGAGCAGCGGCGCAGTGACGAAGGTCGGCACGCAGATGCCGGCCATGGCGACCGCCATCACGCCGTAATCCCCCGGCTTGTTCTGGTGCAGCGCTGCGAAGGTTCCTAGCACGCCGCCCACCCCAATCGCCAGAAGCAACGCCGAGGCCCCCAGGGTGAAGCTCACCGGCGCGCCATCGGCGATCAGTTGGCTGACTGTAAAGTCCTTATATTTAAAGGAGGGACCGAAATCGCCTTGCAGTACGTCGCCAAGGTAGGAGACGAACTGGACTGGAAGCGGATCGTCGAGCCCGTATTTGGCCCGCAGATTCTCCTCAATCTCCGGGATGAGATTGCGATCCGTTGTGAAAGGCCCGCCCGGCGCGATCCGCATCATGAAGAACGCCACCGCGACCACGACGAGAAGCGTCGGGATCGCAGAAGCGAGGCGGCGAATGACGAAGGCGAGCATGGACGCGCTTTACGAAAGCGTTGAACGGCTTATTCGCTCTCAGCGAGCAGCGCTTCGATCCGGTCCATGATGTCATCCATACGGCGCACCGCCGCCCGGTAGGGCTTGGGGTCCGCCATATCGAGGCCCGCGGTTTTGAGGATCTCGTAAGGATAGTCGGAGCCGCCGGCCTGCAGCACTTTGATGAAGGCGTCCCGCTCTGCATCGCCGCCTTCCAGCAACCGCTCGGCGAACCAAGCCGCGCCGGCGATCGACGTGGCGTACTGATAAACATAGAAGTCGTAGTAGAAATGGGGGATGTACGCCCATTCCGCGGCGTAAGCGTCGTCGATGGTCATCACGCCCTCGTCATGGCCGTGATAGCGGCGCAGGAGATCGCCATAGATCGAACTCATCCGTGCGCCGGTGAGCGCCTCCCCGTTCTCAACGGCTTCGTGGATCGCGCTCTCAAATTCAGAGAACATGGTTTGGCGGTAGAAAGAGCCGCGCATCGCCTCCAGCGCATAGCCGAGATAGTAGAGCTTCTCATCCCGCGTCTCGGCGTTGGCGATCATGTATTCTTCAAGCAGAATCTCACTGATGATCGACGCGATCTCGGCGGTGAAGGTGGAGTAGTCCGCTGTCTCAAAGGGCTGAGCTTCGTTCGCCAGCATCGAATGCACCGCATGGCCCCATTCGTGGGCGTAGGTGGACAGCGAATTAAAATCGTCATTGTGGTTCAGGAGAACGTAAGGATGTACGTCGTAAGCGGAGCCGTTCATGTAGGCTCCTGAGCGTTTGCCCTGCTGCGGGTAGACATGCGCCCATTGGCCGTCCACGGCCTTTTCCAGATTCTCTAGGTAGAGCGCGCCGAAGGGCTGAAGCGCGGCCATCGTGAGGTCGCGCGACGTCTTCAGATCGAACTTTTTATCGAGGCTGACGAGCGGCGGATAAATGTCGTAGTAGCGCAAATCCTGAACGCCGAGGAGCCGCCCGCGCAATTTGAAGTAGCGGTGCAGCGTCGGCAGGCTGTCATTCACTTCTTTGACCAGCGTCTTGTAGACAGCCGGCGGAATGTTTTCCTCCGACAGCTGCATTTCGAGCGTGCTGTCGTATTTGCGGGATTTCGCGAGGAAGACGTTGGCGTTCACCTCGGTGTTCAGCACCATGCCGATGCTGTCGAGATATTCGCCCCAGGCGCCCCAAAACGTGTCGAAGACGGCTTTGCGGTCCTCCCGGTTCTCCGCTGAGCGGTGTTTGCTGTAGCCGGCTTGGTTGAGCAGCGCTTCCTCGCCCGTAGACAAGGTGAGTGTGGGCCAGGTGACGTCGGCGTTGACCAGCAGCTCATAAATCTCAGACGGGCTGGAGAGCACATTGCCAGCGGCGGCCAGCACTTGCTCCGCCTCATCGCCCAGCGTGTGGGGCGCGTTGCGCAACACATCTTCCAGATAATGGCCGAACGGATCGAGACGCGGCGTCTCCCCCCGGAAGGCCTGAATTTTCTCCGCGCCCGCCTCAATCAGTTCTGGCTGCACCCAGGCGGTGGCCTCCCCGAGAGAGACGTATAAGGACCGCGCTTCGCCCGTTCGTTGCTGCGCCTCGGAGACGCGCTGGTCGGCGTCGCTTTTCAAGCTGGCGTAGACATAAATGCGCGCGACCTCTTTCGCGACGGCCGACATCGCCTCCAGCGCCTCCGCCATGGAGGCGGCGTCTTTGGCGAGGGAGCCTTGATGATCGCTCAGCGCCGCGACGTCCGACTTGGCGGCGTCATAGGCGGCGCGCCAGGCGGCGTCGTCCGCATAAAGGTCAGTGAGATCCCATTCGATCTGCTCGGGCGCCTCGGCGGCGGCGGGCGCCGCGAACGCGGCGAGGGAGGCCAAAACGATTGAAAGCGCGGCGGCTGCGCCCCCCGCCCAGAAGAAACGACCCCTCATGGCGCTTCGACCACTAACTGCCCGGGCGACGGCGC
>JBCDJH010000323.1:0-3001 GCA_038747965.1 Pseudomonadota bacterium | reverse complement strand
TGAGATTCTGGAGCGGTGGGACGCCGATCTCGACATTTGGGTAAGCGAACCGGATCGCTGCCAGGCGCATGCGTTGAACAAAGGGTTCGCTAAGGCGGGCGGCGAGATCTTTGGATGGCTTTGCGCCGATGACGAGTTGGCGCCCGGGGCGCTGCGCCGCATCGGCCGCCTGTTCGCTGAGCGCGCCGATGTCGATGTAATCACCGCGGGATGTCAGCGCGACTTCAATGAAGGCGCCAACCGGGTGCAGACGACGCCCGACGCTCGCTATTACGAGCGGCTCGACTTTATGAATACGATCGAGCAACCCTCTACGTTTTGGCGCGCGGCCAGCCACCGCGCTGCGGGGAAGCTTGATGAGACCTACCGTTACGCATTCGACTGGGAGTTTTGGTGTCGCTTAAAGCGGGTCGGCGCTCGGTTCCACGCGATCGACGATATTTTGTCCGTCTACTATTTTTCCGATGACAATCTCACGTCTTCGGGCGGCCAGAAAATCGCCGATGAAATGTACCGTGTCATCAAAACCTACGGGCCCTATCAAGGGCGCATTGCGGACGTCTACAGATTTTTGTTTAGGACCTTCGATATGCGCGGCTACTACGACGCCGACACGCGTGAGCAGATCCCTAAGTGGAAAAGGGGCTTTTTTTACGGGGTGTTGCGCGCTCTCTACGTCCCCTTCGATAGAGAAACCGTCAACAGCTACAATTGGAACTTTGCGTCCCGGCAAGAGCGAGGCCTCGGATGGTAGCGTGCGCGCCTAAAGGCGGTGCCCTTCCGGCAGGGCCGAGGCCCCTCTTAGCAGTGTAATGACAACCCGGCGGTTGCCCGGCATCAGCGGGTCGTCCGGGAACAAGGGCTCGGCCGCGCCTTTGCCGGAGACGCCGGCGATTTGCTCCTCAGCGACGCCATTCAGCTCTAACAGCCGCCGCGCCGCGTTGGCGCGCTCGGCGGTCAACTCAAAGTTCGAATAGCCGCCGGCTCGGGGTCTCGCTCCCCCGTCTGTATGCCCCTCAATAAGGATCTGGTTGGGCAGCTCGGCGACCGCGCCGCCGATGGCGGTGAGCAGTCGGCGCGCGCGCTCATTGGGTTCTGCGGAGCCTTCGTCGAACATCGCGCGGCCCTGGTTGTCGACCATCACCACAGAAAGCCCTTCTTCGGTGAGCTGAATGCTCACCTGATCCGCGAGTTGGGAGAGCGCCGGGTCGCCGTTCAGCGCGTTTTCTAGCTTCGCCTTAACGCGATTGAACCGCGCCTGCTCGATGGCGGATGAGGAAAGCTTGTCGTCGCCAGCGGGTTTAGAGCCGGACTCCATTCCGTCGTCTTCTTGCGCGTATTCTTTGTCGACGCTGACTGGGTCGTCAATAAGCACAACGTTGCGGGCGGCTGAGCGCTCCGGCACGCCGTCAAGCTCGACGATGCCGGCCATTTTTCGTTCTTTCTGGACCCCGAAGGCTTCGCGCATGGATCCGGCGACGACTTGCAGCTTCACCGTATCTTGAATCGAGAATGAGATAATCAGCACAAAGAAGCAGACCAGCAGAGACATGAGGTCTGCGAAGGTCACCATCCATGCGGGGGCGCCCGGCGCCGGCTGCTTTTTAGGCATTGCCCGTGGCCGCCCTCATCATTCGTCAATAAGCCCTTCCCGGTGTTTCTCCGGGAGATAGACAATCAGCATGTCGGTGAGAACGTCGGCGCTCTTGCGTTCGGCGACCTGCGCGATCCCGTCGATGATGAGAGATAGGTTGGTCTCCTGCACCTCCAGTTTGGAGGAGAGCTTATCGGCCACAGGGTCGGCGATGACGTTTTGGATGAGCGCC
The DNA here is from genome assembly GCA_038747965.1 of Pseudomonadota bacterium. GTDB lineage: Bacteria > Pseudomonadota > Alphaproteobacteria > Caulobacterales > Parvularculaceae > JBCDJH01. The sequence continues at coordinate 1,175 of JBCDJH010000323.1, read as the reverse complement.
CCATAGAGCGTCGTCAGGAGGGCGACCGCCATAGAGGGGCCGATGGCGGAGGGATCGTCCATGGTGGAGAGCATCTGCACGAGACCGACGAGGGTGCCGATCATGCCGAACGCGGGCGCGGCGGACCCGATCGCTTTAAAGATCTTCTCGCCTTCCACCAGGCGCTGCAGCTCAAGGTTTCGCTCGCGCTCCAGTTGGACGCGGATTTGCGCCGCTTCGCCCCCGTCCGCGATCATTTGTTTGCCGCGGGCGAGGAAGGGGTCGGACACCTCGACCGACTCCAGCCCGATGGGGCCTTGGGTGCGGCTGACGTCGGCGAGCTTGCGCAGCTCCTCCAAAAGGGCGCGCGGCGATGTTTTGTGATTGGTGAAAGCGATTTTTCCGCCTGTGATGAGGGCGGTCGCCACCTCATTGATGGGGAAGCGGAGGACCGTCGCGGACACGGCGCCGCCGATCACGATCATCATCGAGGGCGCGTTGACGAACACGCCGAAGCTGCCGCCCATAAAAATGGCCGCCGCGACGACGCCGAAGGCGGCGACCATTCCGATTATGGTGGCGAGATCCATAGGAGGTTCCACAAACGCGTTGCGTTAACCGCCCGAAACTACGCCTCCTAGCGTGAAAAATGACTTAAGTGCGGGGGGCAAGGCGCCGGAACGCTGCTTAAGACTGACCGCCGCCCTGGGCGATCGCCTGTAGGCGATCGATCCGGTTCTGGGTGGCCGGATGGGTCGAAAACAGGTTGTCGGCGCCCCGTCCGGACAGCGGATTGATGATGAACATCTGCGCCGTCGCCGGCACGCGCTCGGCCGTCTCATTCTCGATCCGCGCGGCCCCGTTGGAGATCTTCGCCAGCGCCGAAGCGAGCCAGAGCGGCCGGCCGCAGATCTCCGCGCCGATCCGGTCGGCTTCGTACTCGCGCGCGCGGCTGATGGCCATCTGCACCAGGCTCGCGGCGAGCGGCGCCAAGATGGAGAGCGCGAGTGCGCCAATGAAGCCGCCATTCTGGCGGTTTCCGCCAGCGAACAGGGCGAAGTTTGCCAGCATGGAAATGGCGCCCGCAATTGTGGCCGTCACGGTCATGGTGAGCGTGTCGCGGTTCTTGATATGGGCCAGCTCATGGGCCATGACGCCGGCGACTTCTTCGGGCTCCAGCATTTGCAGCAGGCCCG
>JBCDJH010000322.1:0-3030 GCA_038747965.1 Pseudomonadota bacterium | reverse complement strand
GATCGTCGATATGTCCAACGGCGGTCCCGGCTCGGCGCCGACCGCCTAACGGGCGATCTTTCGCTCGTCCAAGTCTAGCTGTCTTAGCGCTTCGGCGCGCGCGCGACGACGAGGCTGGATACGCCCAGCGACAAGCTGAGAACGATTGTGGACGTTAGCACGTAGGTCAAAACGATTAGCGGGCTCATGGCTCCCTCCCTGCGCTCTACAAGAACTATGTGAGCGCCTCGGCGCGTTCTTTTCAGTGACGATGATGTGGTCTTTTTGGGGCGGTGAAGAACCCGCGGGCGCGACACGAGATTTCACGTCCGCGCGAGGCTCGGCGACAGGAACTGCGGATGGCTAGTTCGCCTCGTCCGCGGCGCCTCCGCCTGCTCTCGCCAGCTCCACAAGCACCTCGTTGCGCCGTAAAAATGGCAGCGTGAACGGGGGATCGTAGAAAGCGAACGTTGGCGCCGAGGCCGCCTGCATCTCGTTGCGCGCAAGATAGGCCATCAACGCGTCCCGCTTCTCGGCCAGCTTCGCGTCTCGCGCGAAGCCAGAAAACTGAATAGCCGCGACGCGCCTTGGCCCGATCTCCAGGATATCGATGCGTTTGTCCGTTGGCAGCGGCAGCGTCGCTATCGTGTATTCGGACGGCATGATGAAGCGCACGTCCCAAGACCCCTCGCCGCCATCGGCTTGGCTTTGGGTGACGGGGGCCGTCATTGCGATGCTATCGCCGCCCGCCGCCTGGGTTACAGGGGCGGTCATTTCAATTTTCGCATTCGGCTCGTTCGCGCCGAAGATGTAGTCGGCGAGGATGCGAAACCCTTGATTGACGGCTGCGCTCCGCGTTCCTTCAACGGTGGTCTGGGCGACGATCATCGACGGGTATTGGCGGATCTCCACCTCGCCGTCGCGCGCCTCGACGGTGTAGTTCGGCGTCTCCACGTCGGCCATGGCGGCTCCTGGAAGGAAAAGCGCAAATAAAGCGGCGAAAAAGATCAAACGATCCATCACTCGGCCCCCGTGAGGCAGTCGCTTCGATAACTGGTCGCTTCGCATACGCGCCGGCTGCGGCGCCGGACCACAGCGACCACGGCCGCCCGCTCGAACGTCAAGCTGGTCGCATGCGCCTTAAGGCTATATCCTCGCCGCATGGAAAGCGGAATGCGGGACCGTTTTGACCTGTTTGCGGAGCCAAGCGAAGCCGCGGCGGACGCCAGAGGGCGACTCACGGTGCGCCTTGGCGAAGTTCGTTTTCTTCAGGCGATGGCCGACGCCTCGGCATCCTCCGCCGACCAAATGCTAGAAGAGCTTGCGCTTCCTCGCGGCTTATTCGGCGGCCCAGACAACGCAGAGCTGCCCATGCGCGATTACTTCCGCATGCTGCGCTGGCTCACCGAGACAACGGGCGACGAGACCTGCGCGGCCTCGAGCCGAAAACTGTTGTCGGGCACCACGCATTTCTTGTTGGAGAGCCTCCCCCCGCAAGCGAGCCTGTTTGACATGCTCGGCGCATTGGCGCGCGGATACAATCTCGCCCATGCGGGCCCTTTCAACCGGGTGGTGCGCGAAGGCGATGAGGTGGGGTACGTCATTGACGACCGCCAGTTCCCGTATGCGCTGAACGACAAGCCAGAATGGAATTACCTCTGGATAGAGAGCATTCTGGTGTCCTTGCATATTCTCTTGGTGGAGATGACGGACGGCGTCTTACGCGACCGTGTGGCGCGCCTCGCCTCGCGCAGACCCTGCGGCCTCGCGCCGAGTTCTTTCCTCCAGTTTTGGCGCCAGCCGGTGCGGCGGAACGCGCCGCACTACGCCATCTTTTACCGGGATCCTGGCGCAGTCCTTAGCATCTCAAAGGAACGCTTGACCACCGTTACGACGATATTTGATATTGTTACGGACTATTTTTCAGACACCGAGCATGTGGAGCGACCTGGCGGAGAGACGCCCGCCGCATGGGCCCGCCGTGTGCGGAACGTCATGGCGCGCGGCGTTTTTGATCAATCGGCTATCGCTGCTGAGTTGGGTGTGAGCGTCGCCACTCTTCGGCGGCGCCTGTCAGAGGAAGGCGCAAGCTTCCGCGCGCTAAAGGCGCTTACCCTTGATGAACGCGCTCGGCGTTTGCTCCTCAGCGGGTATCCGATCGAGACCGTGGCGGACAGACTTGGCTTCGCCGACGCCCGGAGCTTCTCGCGGTCGTTCAAGAGTTGGAGAGGCGTCACGCCAGGCGTTTATCGCCAGCTCGGTCTTGAACGCCCGAATGGCGGCTGAGCGATAATGTCCCTCACTTATGACGGCGTTGGTCATAGGCGCTGACAACGAGCACGCTTACTCTTCCATTGAAACAGCCGCAAAAGCGGCGGCGACGGGAGGGTGACCACGTGATGATTCAAAGATTTGCCAAGCGTACGAGTGTGACGAGCGTCCGGCGCGCCTTGTTCGGCGGCGCAGCGTTAAGCGTATTGTGCGGACTTGCGGGCGCGCCCCAGATAGCGGCGGCGCAAGAGAGCGGCCTGGAAGACGCGTCGACCCGGCTTGATATGATCACCGTTACGGCGCGGCGGCGGGAAGAGAACCTTCAAGACATTCCCTTATCGGTCTCGGCCTTTACGGCGGACGCGATCGCAACCCTTCAGGCCGACGATCTTTCCGGGCTGCAATACGCCGTTCCGAACTTCTATTTTGATGAAGGCGACGCCTCCAACGCGGTCGTCTATCTGCGCGGCGTCGGCCAGAATGATTCGCTCGCTTTCGCCGACTCCGGCGTCGGCGTTTATGTGGACGACGTCTTCATCGCCCGCTCACAAGCTGCGTTCTTGGAACTATTTGACGTCGAAGCCGTCGAAGTGCTGCGCGGGCCGCAAGGCACCCTCTACGGCCGCAACACCATTGGCGGCGCGGTAAAGTTCATCTCCAAAAAACCCACCGACGAGTTCGAAGCGCGGCTGGAAGCCGGCGTCGGCAACTTTGATTTCGCGACGGTGAAGGGCCGCGTCTCCGGCCCGATCGCCGAGGGCGTGCTCCGCGGCAAGGTCG
>JBCDJH010000321.1:0-3059 GCA_038747965.1 Pseudomonadota bacterium | reverse complement strand
TTCTGCCTGAAGGGCGGTTCGAGGTCGTTGCTTTGAACGATCACGTGGTCTTGCGGGGCAACGTGCCCAACGCAGTGCAGGCAGGCCAAGCCGCCGAGCTGGCCGCGCGGTTCGTTGACGATCCGGAAAAAGTACTCAGCATGCTCTCCATTCTCGGAAATGAGCAGGTCTTGCTTCAAGTTCGGATCGTCGAGATGAAGCGAACACTGATAAAACAGCTTGGCATCGACACCGAAGCTTCGCTGAATATTGGGCGGTTCGCCTTTAACTGGGCGACGGCCAATCCGTTCAGTTTGGCGGGCCGGTCCTTTGGCGGCCTTGGCGCCGACGCAACCCGCACCTTATCGTCTGGCGATGTGAGTGGCCCCGTTGGCGGCAGTATCCGCGCTCTGGAGCGCGCCGGTCTGGTGCGCACGTTGGCGGAGCCGAATCTCACCGCCATCAGCGGCGAGGCCGCGAGCTTTCTCGCCGGCGGTGAATTCCCCGTGCCGATCTCCCGGGATCGGGATGGCAACGTCCAAATCGAATTCAAACCCTTTGGCGTGGGCCTCGGCTTTACCCCTTTGGTTCTTGATGAGGGCCGTATCAGCCTGAAGATCTCTACGGAAGTCAGTGAGCTGTCGACGGAAGGCGCATTCTTATTGAACGGGTCAACCTTTGTCGATCCGGACACCGGCGCTGTCACCAGCACCGCAGGTTTGCAGGTGCCTGGCCTCACCGTCCGCCGCGCTGAGACGACCGTGGAGCTTCCCAGCGGCGGCAGCCTCGTCATGGCGGGTCTTCTGCAGGAAGATCTTCAACAGAACATCGATGGCGTGCCCGGCCTGAAAGACGTCGCCGTGCTGGGGCAGCTTTTCCGCAGTCGCGACTATCTGAACAACGAGACGGAACTCGTGATCGTCGTTACGCCGCTTTTGGTCGAGCCGACGTCCAAGGATCAACTCACCGATCCGTCTGAGGGCTTTGCGCCTGCGACCGAACTTGAAACGTCGCTGCTTGGTCGCCTGAACGCTGTGTACGGCGTCCAGAACGCTTCCACGAGGTCCCGCAGTCTTCAGGGGCCTGTCGGCTTCATTTTGGATTAGGAAAGGGCAAGCTATGCGAAACGCCGCGATCGCACTTTTGGGCCTCGCCAGCGCCGCCTTCGCTGGGTGCGCGCCGCTCTTTAATGATGAGCTGGAGGCGCTCACCTACAAAGAGCAGCATCCGATCTCAATTGACCCTCAGAATGTCGCGATGGAGATCGTCGCCGAACAAGTCGGGTCCGCCTTGTCGGTGGTCGATCGGGCGCGGGTGCGCTCCTTCGCGCTCGATTACGTGCGCCGCGGCCATGGCCCTATCACCGTGGTGCTGCCATCGGGGTCGCAAAACGCGATGGCGTCCGTTGAGGTGGCTGCGGACATTTACGATGCGCTTCACGCCGCCGGGCTGGAGCGCGGCGCTGTTAAGGGCGCCACGTATAGGGCGCCGGCATCGTCCGATGACGCTGCAATTCTTGTCTCTTTCACCCGGTATGTCGCGACGAGCACGCCATGCGGCGTATGGGATCAGAATATCGGCTTGTCCCTTAGCAATACAGTCACAAGCAATTTTGGCTGTGCGACCCAACAGAACCTTGCGGCGATTGTCGCCGACCCACGCGACTTGGTCGCGCCGCGCGGCGTGTCGGCGGCCGATGTGGGACGCAGGGCGACGGTGTTGCAACGTTATCGCGAAGGCGAGATCACGTCGACGGAACGCGACCAACAAGCCACCGGTATTCTGTCAGAAGCGGTCGAGTAGGGAGCGCTCTAGATGGCCAACACTCAACCAGACGCCAGCTCACTTGGCGTAGAGGCGCCGCCCTTTGACGACGGAGCTGACGGTACAGTTCTCCCCGCTCCGGATGAGGCGACCGGCCCTGAGCCTCAAGCATCCTTCGCTGCGTTGCCGGCGCCCTTCGACGACGCCCTTGACGCCGTCTACGATGAAGAAGGCGTCGAAGATGTTGCAGCGCCGCCCTTCGATCCCTCTACGGAGACCGGGAGCGAGATTGAAGATCCCCTTTACGAGGCCGTGGCGGCTGATGATCGTCCGGTGCCGCGCATTAACATTCACGCCTTTATGGAGCGCCCGGAGACCAGCCGGCTGATGGAAGAGGCGGCGGCTGATCGCCGTTTGTCGCGCGCCCATGTCACCATTCAGATGGGCGGCATTCCAGCGGCGGCGGAGCACTTTCAAGAAACGCCCACGCCGAACCTCATCATTGTGGAAACGGTAGGCCGCGGGTCCGATATCTTCGGCAGTCTCGATGCGCTGGCGGACGTATGCGACGCCAGCACCCGGGTGATTGTTGTCGGCGCCGTCAACGATATTGCAATCTACAGAGAGCTTATTCGCCGGGGCATCAGTGAGTATGTCGTTGCGCCGCGCTCGCCGATGCAGCTCATTCACTCGATCGCCGCGCTCTATGTCGATCCGAGCGCGCCGCCTGTCGGGAGGGCGATCGCCTTCTTCGGCGCGCGCGGCGGCGTCGGCTCCTCCACCATATCTCACAATGTCGCCTGGGCTTTCGCCGAGAAGCATAAAGTCGAGACGACGATTATAGACTTCGACCTCGCTTTTGGCACAGCTGCGCTCGACTTCAATCAGGATTCCGGGCAAGGCATATGCGAAGCGCTGTATTCGCCTGAACGTCTCGACGACGTCTTGCTTGACCGTTTGCTGACGAAATGCAGCGACTACCTCAATCTCTTCGCGGCGCCCAGCGTCCTTGATCGTGATTACCCGACCGACGCCGGGGCCTTTGAAACCGTTGTTGACGTGGTCCGGCAAGCGACGCCATTCGCTGTCCTCGACTTGCCTCACCAATGGTCTGACTGGACCAAACGCTTGATCATGACCGCCGATCAAGTGGTCTTGACCGCGACGGCCGATCTGGCCTCGTTGCGCAATACAAAAAACATGTTTGACCTCATCGTGGCGGCGCGGCCCAACGATCCCGCCCCTTTGTTTGTTCTCAATCAGTTGGGCGCGCCGAAACGGCCCGAAATTCCGCTTAAGGATTTTGCCGAAGCCCT
>JBCDJH010000320.1:0-3059 GCA_038747965.1 Pseudomonadota bacterium | reverse complement strand
TCTTCGTAGGCTGCGCCTGCAAAATGACGTCGCGCATCACTTCGTCTTCGGTCATGCCGCGGGCTTTCGCCGTGTCGGCCAGTTGGTTCTCCACAAGCGGCGTCTTCACGTATCCAGGGCAAATCGCGTTGCAGGTGATGTTGTGTTCGGCGACTTCAAGAGCGACGGTCTTGGTGAGGCCCAGCATGCCGTGCTTCGCCGAGACGTAGGCGGATTTAAAGGGGGACGCCCGAAGCCCGTGAACGGAGGCGAGATTGACAATCCGTCCCCAGCCTTTCGCGCGCATCAGCGGTAACGCCGCTTGAATGGTGTGAAAGGCTGATGACAGGTTGATGGCGATGATGGCGTCCCACTTGGCCGCGGGAAACTCCTCAATCGGCGCCACATGCTGGATGCCCGCATTGTTAACGAGAATATCAACGGACCCGAAGGCGCTGTTGGCCTCATCGATCAAGCCGGCGATTTCGTCCGGCTTTGTCATGTCCGCGCCGTTGTAGCGGACGTCCGTTCCGCTCGACTTGGCGATTTCGGCGCGGCTGCGTTCAATTTCAGCCGCGTCGCCAAAGCCGTTCAGCATCACATTGGCCCCGGCGTCCGCCAGGCCCTTGGCGAAACCGAGGCCGATGCCGCTGGTGGAACCGGTGACGACGGCGGATTTTCCTGAAAGAGGGGTAGACATGGGGGTTGCGTCCTTTCCTGGGCGGGCGGCGGCCTCAGGCGCGCCGCGAACAAGATCGACCAGGCCGCGGCGGGCCCGGGGAAGAATTGCGTTCGATCAGTCGTCAGGCGGCTTTGGTCGCCTTGGTCTTGGGTTGCGGCCGGGTGAACACCCAATCCGCGTCGCTCGAAAGGTCAGGGCGGTAACGGTAGCCTTCGACGTTAAAGCCCCGCAGAGCGTCCGGATCCGTAATCCGTTCTTGGATAGCGTAGCGCGCCATAAGGCCGCGCGCGCGTTTGGCGTAGAACATGAGCGACTTCAGTTTGCCGTCTTTTTCTTCCTTGAAGACCGGCGAAATCACCGGCGTCTTCAACGCCGCCTTGTCCACAGCCTTGAAATACTCATTGGACGCCAGATTGACGATGACGGGCGCGCCCGTCCCCGATTGCGCGTTCAGATCCGCGTTGATGGCTTTGGCGATGCGGGCGCCCCAGAAGCTGTAGAGATCTTCCCCCCGCTCATTGGCGAGTTTGGTTCCCATTTCCAGGCGGTATGGCTGAATGCCGTCGAGCGGGCGCAGCAATCCGTAGAAGCCTGAAAGGATGCGCAGATGATCCTGCGCGAAGGTGAGATCCTCCGGGCTCAGCGTCGCCGCTTCAAGCCCGCGATAGACGTCGCCCGCGAAGGCGAGGCCGGCCTGTTTCGTTTCCACCCGCGCGCCGGAGGGCTTGAACGCTTGAAAGCGTTCGAAATTCAAGTCGGCGAGTTTCTCCGACAAGCCCATCAACCGGGAGAGGTCGCCGCGCGTCAGGTCTTTTGTGGTTTTGGCGAGCCGCTTTGTATCAGCGAGAAGCGCCGGCGACGTTTTCTCAAGCCCCTCGGGGGGCTCGGAGAAATCCAGAAGTTTGGCGGGCGAGAGCAGAATGATCATGGGGACACCCAGGCGCGCTTTTGGCTCAGCGCAAAAGGCCCTTGAGGGCCGGCGCGGATTCCAAAACGCGTTTTAGCAAGTCGTCGCCCACATTCTCCCGGGCGTAGTCGAGCACCATCGGCATCATGGATTTCGCCTGGTCGGCGTTGAGGCCGGACTTTTGAAGCGCCATCAGCGCTTCAAGCGCGCCGCCCGCTTTGTCGCCCAGCAAAGAGCCCGCCGCGCTCGCCAGTCCGCCGAGGAGGCCGCCGCCGAGAAGCCCGCCGCCATCGCCCGCATGGGCGTCCGCCAGGGCGCCGGCGCCCGGCATTTTCTCCAGCATCGAGTCGACGATGTTCGTGTCCCCCTCTTTCTTGAGGAAGGCGAAGAGAACCCCAAGGGCGTTGGATGCGGCCGCGTCGTCGACGCCCACTTCAGCGGCGATGCGCTTGATAAGATCGTCAATCATCTGTGTCGTCTTTCCTATCGGTGGGCGCGAGCAGTTTGCCCGGGTTCATCAGCCCATGGGGATCAAGAGCCTGTTTGACGGCCCGCATCATGTCCATTTCCACCGGGCTTTTGTAGCGCAAAATTTCATCCGCCTTCATCTGGCCGATCCCATGCTCGGCGCTGATGGCGCCGCCAAAGCGCGCGGCGAGGTCGTGGACGGCGCGGGTGATCTTGAGGCCTTGGGCGCGGAACGCCCGGCCGCTGCAGCCCGTCGGTTGACTGATATTGTAGTGCACGTTGCCGTCGCCCACATGGCCGAATGGAACCGGCCGGCAGCCTGGCGCTATGCGCTGGACGAGGGCGCCCGCCGCCTCGATGAACTCGGCGATGGCGGCGACCGGAACGCTGACGTCATGCTTGAGGCTCACCCCCTCGGGCTTCTGGGCCTCCGAGAGGCTTTCACGCAGCCGCCATAAGCTCCGCGCTTGGGAGACGTTCTCCGCGATCACGGCGTCGAGCGCTTGGCCCGTCTCCAAGGCTTTCTCCAGCAGGCTCTCCAAAAGCGGCCGCACCGCTGCGCCGCCGCTGGAGATCTCGATGAGCGCGTATTGCGGATAGATCGTCTCAAAAGGATCGCGCGTGTCGGCGGCGTGGGCCAGCACGAACTCAAGGCCGATCCGCGGGATCAATTCGAAAGCCGTGGCGAGGCCGCCCGTTGCTGCTTGCACGTCGTTCAGGAGACGCGTCGCGTCAGCCGGCGTCGCCAAGGCCACAAACGCCGTCGCGGTATGCTGAGGCTTTGGGAAAAGGCGCAGCGCGACGGCGGTGATGAGGCCGAGGGTGCCTTCAGCCCCAATGAAAAGCTGCTTGAGGTCGTAGCCCGTGTTGTTCTTCCGCAACCGCTGCAGCCCGTCCCAGATCCGCCCATCCGGCAACACGGCTTCGACGCCGACGACGAGATCGCGCATGGTCCCATAGCGGAGCACGCCGACGCCGCCCGCATTGGTCGAAACAAGACCGCCAATTTGGGCGCTCCCCTCG
>JBCDJH010000319.1:0-3083 GCA_038747965.1 Pseudomonadota bacterium | reverse complement strand
CTATCTGCCCTGGGCGATTGGGCAGACCGAACAAGGACGCGAAAGCGGCGTGGCTCTCCGGCGTTTCGATGTTGACGGCGTACTCAGTCTCGGCGGTGCGCCGCCGTCGCGCATGTCGCAAAAGGGCCGCGTAGTTTGGCTCCTGCTCCGCGCTCTGCAGATAAGCGTCCAGAAAGGCGCGCGCCTGCGCGCGCGGCGCTAAGCCCACCAGGTCCGGTAGCGCTCCGAACCATCGCCCATTTACCCGGCCGAGCGCTTCGTCATAGGCGCAGAGGACGGCTGCGTCCCCATCCTCAAAGTAGCGGTAAACGCTGCCCACAGAGACGCCGGCGGCGGCGGCGATCTCTGAGGTGGTGAGGCTCGCCTCCGGATCGACCGCGAGCGCCGACACGGCGTCCAGAAGCCGCCCGCGCGTTTTCAGGGCGCGCGCCTGACGCGGTTGGCGAACATCGTCTTTTGTCATCACGGAAAGATGAGGCCGGTCGGGACGGCCGTAAAGCCTTGCCATCTCAAAAAGTGAAACTAATTCAGTTTCGCGAAACATGAACGGGAAGGAGCGCCTTATGCGCGTCGTGATATTTGGGGCCAATGGCGATACGGGGCGGGAGGCGATGGCGCACTGTCTGGAGGCCGGGTTTACCGTGGTTGCGGCTGTTCGTCGGCCCAAAACGCTCGCGAAGGTAAAGGACATCGAAGTCGCCGAGATCGATTTCGATCAACATGCGACGCTTGTAGGCGCGATGCAGGGGGCCGACGCGGTCGTGAGTTGTATTGGGCATGGCTCTCTCAGCGCGTCGAAACGGTTCACTGATCTTTACTCCACCTCAACCCGGGCCTATCTGCGCGCCATGCGGGAGGCCGGCGTCTCTCGCATCATCGCGCTCTCCTCAGGCGGCGTCGTTGAGGACCCCGAGGCCCCGTGGTTCTACACAAAGCTTCTGCGCCGTTATCTGATCAATACTTATGTGGACATGGCGCGGATGGAGACCATCCTTGAAGAGACTGATGATATCGAGTGGACGTCCGTACGCCTTACCTATCTCAGAAAAGGAAAAAGCAAGCCTTTCCTTGTGAAGGAAGGCCGGCTTGAGGAGGGGGCCTTCCAAATCCATTTCACCGACGCCGGACGGTTCATCGCCGAGGAACTCGAAAAACGAGAATGGGTTCGGGCCCATCCGGTGCTCGGCTATCCGTCCTAGGCGCCGCTTAGGCGGGCTCTAACCCCAGCCCCTTGTAAACGTCTTTGAGCGTCGCATTTACGGCTACGTCGCCGGGGGCCGCCCGGCGGCGTTGTTCCAGGAGTTGCTGGGCCGCTACGAGGTCTCCGCTTTTCACCAAGGCGTCCTCGTGGATGAGTTGGAAAAGGTCGCGTTGGGCGTGGCTGCCGCCGGCCTCCACCATGCGGGGCAGCGCGCGGCCGAGCGCTCTGGCGGCCTTCCCGTGCTCACCCCTCGCATAGGCGAGAAGGCCATGGGCGGCTGGCCGGGCGACGCCGGTCCAAACGCCTTCCTCCGCATACGTTTCTTCATGCGCGCCCGATGAAGGCTCCGCCGCTGCGGCGGCGTCGATGCTCCGCATAAGGGCGTCGGCGCTGTGGCCGCGGCCGGCGCGGGCGAGGCCGTAGAGATATTGAAGGGTGAGGAATGGATTGACGACATCACCCGTCCGCTTCTCGAGATAGGGCGCCAGATCCTCCCACCGATCGCTCACATCGGCGCCCGCCATTTCGAGACGTGCGAGGAGGGCGACGGCCCCCACCTGGTCTTGCGAGTAGTCCTTGTCCTGACCCCACACATGCTCATCGTAAATGCTGAGAACCTCGGCCATCCGTCCACGGCTGAGTTCAAAAAGCGCCAAATGCCACCACAGATGGGTGTCCATGAAGGAGTTCAGATCCGTCCAACTCGCCTTGACGCCATGGAGAAAAGCCGCCCCTTCGTCAATGCGGCCTTCCGTAAGCATCACATGGGCGAGGGCGTGTTGCGCCCAGGGCTCCTTTTCTTTCAGCGCCAAGGCGCGGCGCGCGCTTTCCTCCGCCTCGGTTAGGAGGTGGCATTGCTCGTAGGCGAAGGCGAGCATTCCGTGGAGGTAAGCCGTCTCCGCATTGGCGGGGTCGGCGGCGAGCGCGCGTTGCGCCGCGCGCAGCATCGCCGGCGAGTCGCCTTCATTAAAGCGGAGATATTGGAAGATCTTCAGCATGGTGAGATCGCGCGGGAAGCGCGCGCTCGCCGCCTCGCTGGCCGCCGCCGCCCCGGCGAGGTCTCCTGATACCCAAGCGCGCGCAGCGGCGATGGTCATCTCCTCGCGCTCGGTGATAGGCCCGGTCGCCGCGGCGGCCTCCGCACTGGCGAGGTAGGGGGCCGCCTTTTCCTCCGCCCCCGGCGCTTCTGCGAACATCCATAGGAAGGCGGCGTAGGCGCCCGCGAGCGCGCAGCCTGGCGCTGCGTCGGCGGCCGCCAGCACATTCACTGCTTTCGTTTCATAGGCGAGAAATCCTTCAACGAAGTCGCCTACGCCGCGGGCGACTGCGTCGTCGTCGCAGTAGAAGGGGTTGCCCAGGAAATCCGTATGCATCGCGCCTCTCCAGTGTTTGGGGAGAGGGTAACGAAGCGGCCTTTCCCGTCAATCGCTTTGGGGCGCCGGCCCGCCGCCGGTGACGATAATCGACTTGGGCAACAGGAGCAGGCGCTCAAAGCGCACATCGGCCTCTGGGAACAGGCTTGTCGCCATCGCCTTGTCGATGAGGTTGCAGTACTCGATCGCCTGCATGGCGTCGGCCGTCTCCCTCTGCCGCTCCCCAAATGCAAAGGCGAAGCGACGCACAAGCTTGAGCCTCAGCGGCGTCGGCAGCCAATGGATAAACGCCGCGCCGAAATGCGGTTCGACGGGAAACCAGTAGTAGGGCGTTTGTAGATAGTAACGCCGGCCGACCCGCATGGTCTCGGCTGCGAAGCGCTGCATGTCGGCATAGAGCCCCACATGCTCAATGACGGAGTTCGAATGGGCGATATCAAACGCGCCGTCCCCAAAGGCGCTGAGATCCCGGCCGTCCGCGACCTGGACGTCGATTTTCGCGCCGTCCG
>JBCDJH010000318.1:0-3102 GCA_038747965.1 Pseudomonadota bacterium | reverse complement strand
GAATTACGCTCAGCTTCTTTCATGGACCTGAAAGTCGGCTTGAGCGCCTATGCTCGGCGTTCGGTCTAGACATCTTCGGCGTCCAACATCTGGAGCGAAGAATAAATGATGGAAAAACCGACAATTTGACCTGTCCATACATTGATCTTCCGCCTGACTTCTCCGCCTACCTTGCAACGTTGAGCGCCAATGCGCGCCAAAAACTGCGACGTCTTCTTCGTCAACTGGATGAGGATGCGGACCTGAAGGTGACGCGGTCGAGACCGGAAACGTATCACCAAGACGCCTCAATCTTAGCGGAGCTTTGGTTTTTACAGTATGCCGAGCAAAAAGGTCCAAAACGCGCGGCTCGGCTAAAGGCGCAGTTCAAGGAAGTGATTACGGTCGGCCTCGCCAATGGGATTATCCATCTGGTTGTTCTTTGGCGCGGAGGCAAGCCAATCGCAGCGCAGGCGAACTATATAGACCTGGTCAAGCGACAGGCGCTTTTCCATGTCGGAGGCCGCGACGACACCGTGCGAGACCTCGCCAGCGGGCTCTTATTGCACGCCCACTGCATTCGATGGTCGATTGCAAACGGATTAACGCGTTATGATTTCACGCTTGGAGATGAGCCGTATAAATACAGTTTCGGCGTGTCCGATCGACGGATCAGTTGCGTAGAGATTTTTACAAAAAGCGGGGAAAACGCCACGGGGCGCCTGGATGAGACCTGCCGAGACGATGTCGCGGAGCTTATTCGTAGGTATGCGGCGAGAGGACGAAGCGCCGACGCCCGAACAGCGGCGCAGCAAGCCTTAGCAGTCTGGCCAGACTTCGCGTCAACGGTGGACGTCGAGGCGCTAATCTCAAAGGCGAGCGGCTAACAGCGGGATTAGGCGCGAAGGGGCGACGCCTTGCTGGCGCCGCCCCGACTTTTCCTAAAAATCTGCGGTGAAGGCCATCCGCAGGTTGCGACCACGCAACGGCACCTGATCCTTCAAGAAGGAGGGGTGGATGCGGGCTTCTTCATCGGTGAGGTTGGTCGCAATCAGCCGCAGCGCGAACGGGCTCTCCAGTCCGAGCGGGCGAATGGTCGCGTACACATTGATGAGCTCGTAGCTGTCCGTTGGCAATTCAAAGGCCGCTACGTTGTCCTGCTCGGCGACCGCCTCAACCTCAAAGCGCAGCTCGCCATAGTCGCTCCGCGCCTCAAGGCCGACCACCGCAGAGAGCGGCGGGATCCTCGGCAGATCATCGTCCAAGCCGCCATCGCGGGTCGCGCGCACATAGTCGACGCCCACATCGCCATGGAAGTGAACGGCCGCGGTGCGGAACAGCTCAGCTTCCGCGGCCACTTCAAAGCCCCGGAACTGCACGTCGTCCGCCTGGAACAAGAACACCGGCAAGCCGTCTTCTTCCTCGCCCGTTTCATCAAGAATGATGAAATCGTCGTAGGAGGTGTAGAAGCCGTTGACGGTGAGACGGAACAGATCAGTCGTGAAGCGAACTGTCGCCTCAACGCCGAGGCCCACCTCCTCATCAAGGTTCGGATCGCCGATCTCGAAGGCGTTGGTGGCCAAGTGGGGCCCGTTGGAGAAAAGCTCTTCCGTCGCCGGCGCCCGCTCCGTGCGGAAACCGTTCACGCCCAAGAAGATTTGCTCGGAGGCTTGATAACCGACCCCGCCGGATACGGAGAACCCATCGAAGTTCCGCGTCTCTCCGGTCACCGAGTTATCCTGGTTGGTGCGCTCGTAGCGACCGCCAAGGTCAACTCTCCAGGGGCCGTTTGAGTACTCATTCACCGCAAAGAAACCGTATTGCGACGTTTCCGTGGGCGGCACGAACGCCTCCTCGCCAACGGCGGAGAAGTCGCGCAAGCGGAACTGGAAGCCTTGGGCGGCGCGAATCGTGCCGCCGAGGAATTTGGCTTCGCTGTTCACCAACTCCAGCCGGCCTTCCCAGCCTTCGTTAGAGAACACAGTGCCGACTTCGCCGCTGCCTTCGATTTCGGAATGCTGATAATCCGCATAGCCGACGCGAAGGGTGGCTTTCTCAATCCAGCCATCGAACTGATACTCGCCCGCGAGATCGATGCGGCGTTGTTGGAGGTCGATGGTGACGCCGCCTTCTTCCTCCTCCTCTTCGCCTTCTTCTTCCTCGCCCTCTTCTTCCTCTTCTTTCTTCTTACCGCCGGGTACGCCGTACTCGCTGTCGATCACGGTGCCGGAGACGCCGAAGTAGCCGCGCTCGCCCACCCAGGAGAGGCCGCCGGAGGCGCCCCGGGTTTGAAAGAACGAGTTTGGAAGAACGCCAAAGGCCTCTTCCTCTTCTTCGCCCTCTTCGCCGCCTTCCTCAGCGGCTTCGGCTTCTTCTTCTGCGCGAAGCTGCGCGGACTCGGCGAAGCCAGGAATGTCGTAATCCTCCGCGTCGCGGTAGAACCCATCGCCGTGGAGGACGAACGAGCCGCCGCCGGCCTTGCCGAGCTCAACATCGAAAGCGCCGGAGCCGTCAAAGCCGTCGTCCGCCGTGGAGACGCCCACCGTGCCCGTGCCGTCTATGCCGCCCTCCGGCACCGCCGTCGGGATCTTGCCGGAGATGACGTTGATCACGCCGCCCGCAGCGGAGGAGCCGTAGCGTAGCAAGGCGGTGCCGCGAACGATCTCGACGCTATCCGCAGACGCCGGATCAATGGCGACCGCGTGGTCCGGGCTTGAGACGCTGGCGTCGATCGCGCCGATGCCGTTGTCCAGAACGCGGATCCGATCCTCGCCCAAACCACGGATGATGGGTCGGCTTGCGCCGGCGCCAAAGTAGGTCGTCGAGATGCCCGGCTCGCGGGCGATTGTCTCGGCGATGGTGTTTTGGAAGTTCCGGGCGATTTCGTCTTTCGTGACGATGGATGTCCCGATGATGGTCTGGTCTAGGGTCGTCCCAAGCGGCGAAGCGGTGACGACAATCTGGTCGCCAATATCGCTCGGCTCTTGCTCCACCGTTTGCGCATGCGCGGCCTGTGCGCAGGCGATCGCCGCGGCGGATGCGCCGAGAAGTCTGTGGGTTTTGAAGGTCATGTGGCTGTTCCAATAACTAAAAGCGGTGTGCGCTGCCGAAGGTCGCAGCAGG
>JBCDJH010000317.1:0-3114 GCA_038747965.1 Pseudomonadota bacterium | reverse complement strand
CGAGCACTGTCTGTCCGCTCAAATCAAAAAGGTTTTCAGCGCTCAGTTTTTCTGTGGACGTCATATCATTCGTCCTCGCTGTATGAGGATGACGTGCAGGCCGCCGCTAACTGGCGACAGCTTCCTCCCGCGGCGCTTCGGGTTCGCGCTCTTCCTCCGCATCGCGCTTTGCGCGCGGCGCATCGTCAGACGCAGCGCGGCGCACGCGTTTGCGCCGTGGCGCGCGCGCTGGGCGCTCCTCCGCCGCTTCAGCCGCCGGCGGGGCCTCAGCTGGAGGCGTTTCGGCGCTCGGCGCGTCTTGCGCGGGGGCCTCGCCATTCGGCTTCGGCGCATCCGTGCGGACACGTTCCTCAGAACTTGCGTCTTGTTGCGTTTCCTCAACAAAAGGCTGGCTTGGCGCCGGCGCCGGCTGGGAGGCGCGCATCAAGCGAAAATAATGCTCTGCATGCTGAAGATAATTTTCTGCTTTCACTCGATCGCCGCTGGTGTTGTGGTCGCGGGAGAGCTGAAGATATTTTTCGTAGATATGTGAGGCGGAACCCCGAATTTTAATATCAGGCCCGGTGCTGTCCAAAGTCCGATTTGCGCCGCCGTTTTGCTTTCGCCTTTGCCCCCGCGGCCGCTTCAAATTCTGACCTTGCCTCATCATGCAGTCTCTACCATTGGATTTTCCTCAACATAGGGAAGTATTCGCGCTCTGAGCCTAGGCGCTCTTCGAAAAGCGATATGTCCCGCTCCGACAAAACAATGCGATCGCCGGCCCTGCGCGGACGCGTTTTCGAACGCGTGCACAGTACGCCGAACGCCGCTCTCGCGCACACAGCTCAGCCCGCCTCGGGCCGACGCCATCGCCAACATATGAGCAGCTTGATCTCTATAGCCCGCTATCGTTCAACACGAAATTTGATCTTTGTGATCAACACCAGCGGCGCTCTCAACTAAGAACTTAGCGCCTCGCCTAACTGTTTCCAACATCTTTTTTGGCCGAACGCGGGGGTCTTCGCCTCGTCGCATTACGGCGCGATCGCCACCACGCCGCGCGGCCGATCGGCTAAGTCATATACGATTCTGGACGCGGCGTCGGCGTTGCTTCGCTCCAAAAGTTGCGACACCGCCTCTCCCTGCGCGGAGCCGATTTCCAGCGCCAAGACGCCTCTTGGACGGAGGAGACGCCAGACGCCGTTAAAAATCCGTTCATAGGAGGCGAGACCGTTCCCTTTCGCAAACAGAGCCTCATCTGGTTCATGGTCGCGCACGTCCGGCGACAGTGATGTGCGTTCCATTTCGCCTACATAGGGCGGGTTCGAAAGAATGAGATCAAAGCCGGACGCCAGGGCGGCGTGCCAATCGCCGACGACGATCGCCGCTCTATCGTCCAGGCCTAGCTTTTGTGCATTGCACAAAGCAACGCCCGCGGCGCCAGCGCTGATATCAACGCCAAGGCCGATCGCGTCCGGCCGCTCCGCCAACAGAGTAAGCAAGAGACAGCCGGACCCCACGCCAAGATCAGCGATGCGCGGCGCAGAGACGCCAGAGATCGCGGCCAGCGCCGCCTCCACAACCACTTCACTGTCCGCTCGCGGAATAAGCACGTCTTCGGTGACGCGAAATGTCTGGCTCCAGAACTCCTTGCACCCCAATATGTAAGCCATGGGCTCACGGCCCGCGCGCCGCGCGGCGAGACCGGTCGCGACATCCACAATGCTCGCGCTGAGTTCGCGGTTCGGATCCGCGACAATCTCTTCGTGGCTAAGGGCAGACGCCGCTTGCACCAACAAACGCGCATCCAAACGCGCGGTGTCCACGCCGGCCCGAGCGAGCGTCGCCGCGATCTCGGCCAGAAGCGCGCCGACGGGCTTTGAACCGGCGCCCCGCATGCTTTTTGGCGGGTTAGGCTGGCTCATGCTCCAGCGCCGCCAAACGGTCCGCCTGGTCTTGCGAGGTCAGCGCGTCCACAACCTCGTCCAACGCTTCGCCCGCGATAATCTTATCGAGCTTATAGAGCGTCAAATTGATGCGATGGTCGGTGAGCCGGCCTTGCGGAAAATTGTAAGTTCGGATGCGCTCGGAGCGATCGCCTGAGCCCACCTGGCCTTTGCGGGCTTCGGCGCGCTCAGCGTCCGCCCGAGCGCGCTCGGCCTCATAAAGCCGGGCACGGAGCACCTTTAGCGCTTTGGCCCGGTTTTTGTGCTGCGATTTTTCATCCTGCTGCGAGACGACAATGCCGGTCGGCAAATGGGTGATGCGCACGGCGCTATCCGTCGTGTTCACCGACTGCCCGCCAGGCCCGGAGGCGCGGAAGACGTCGATCCGCAAGTCCTTCTCCTCAATGACGATATCAACATCCTCAGGCTCCGGAAGAACGGCGACCGTGGCGGCGGATGTGTGGACGCGGCCTTGGGTCTCCGTTTCCGGAACGCGTTGGACGCGGTGGACGCCGGATTCGAACTTCAAACGGGCGAACACGCCCTCGCCCGATATGTTGGCGACGATTTCTTTATATCCGCCGACGCCGGATTCCGATGACTGAATGATCTCCACCCGCCAACCGCAAATCCCGGCGTAACGCTGATACATGCGGAACAAATCGCCCGCAAACAACGCCGCCTCGTCGCCGCCAGTGCCTGCGCGCACTTCAAGGATAACGCTGGAATCGTCAGCCTTGTCCTTCGGAAGAAGCATGATGCGCAGGGTTTGCTCCAACTCAGGCAACCGCCGTTTCAACGCGGCGGCTTCCTCGCGGGCAAGTTCCACCATCTCCGCGTCGCCATCGCGGTCGGCGGCCAATTCATTGAGACCGGACAGCTCTTCGCGGCCGGCCGTCAGCTCCTCAGCGGCTTCAACGATCGGGCGAAGCTCGGCGTGCTCCTTAGAAAGCCGGACGATGTCGGCCGGGTCGGACGCGCCCTCCGCCATTTCAGCTTCGACGGACTTGTAGCGCGCAATCAGTTTGTCGAGTTTGTCTTGGGGTATCACGTTTATTGAACCATAGCTGGCGGCCCCGTGGCGGCGATCATGCCGGCGGTCGCCCGGCGTCCGCCCCTCCCGAGGAGGCGGCCGGCTACTCCGCCGCCACCGTCTGCGCCGCCCCGGCGCGAGCCGCTTCGATTTGCT
>JBCDJH010000316.1:0-3135 GCA_038747965.1 Pseudomonadota bacterium | reverse complement strand
CTGGTTCAATCCCAGCCGCGCCCACCACCCAAATTGCTGACCCAATGAAACGCGCCGGGCGTCTTCGCCGCTGGGCAGGCGTCAGTGTACGATTGTTGTCCACTGCGACGCCGGGCGCTGCGGAGTAGCGAGCAGGCTGTTGTGTCCAGGCGAAGCGCCTCTCTCAAAGCCTTTTGCGTACGGAGCGCTTCTCGGCTTTCCGGCGCCCACGTAGTTGCCTTCGTCTTATCTTGAAGGGTTGTGCGCGAATAAATACAGCTCCCTACACGAGGGCGCCTATCGGTCACTCCTGGTCTTCAGACTGCGGATTCACAGGTCGTCTCCTTGAACAAGCGACCTGTCGCGCCCCTGCTCTGACTGGCGAGCGTTCTCGTCACGTGAGAGGGGCCTGTCCAAACTTGTTGCGGGGTGGCGTATCGCTATCAACGCGCTCGATTGCGCAGTGACATCTATCCCACGGCCGCCGAACTATGCGCATAGCTCTCCACCAGTGCCCATTCAAGACGATAACTGGTGAACGTGGTGCCCAGGGGCGGATTCGAACCACCGACACGCGGATTTTCAGTCCGCTGCTCTACCAACTGAGCTACCTGGGCCCGGGCGAGGGGCGCTGTCAGCCGGGCCCCGCCGAAAAGAGGGCGTTCTATAGGGCAATCACTGGAGGCTGTCCAGCGAGGGCGCGCGGGGGTCGAGGGAGCCGGCGCCGGCGAAGGCGACGCCCGCGAGGCGCGCCATTTCGGGTTTCCAGCTCGTCAAATCATCGCGTGTGAACTTGCTCAAATGGTCGTGCCCGCAGGCCCTCGCCAGCACCTTCATGAGGTCCGTCGTTGCGGTCAGGAAACGGGTGAGGCGCTGGGCGGAGATCTCCACATCGAGCCGGGCGCGCAGATCTTCCTTCATCGTCGCGACGCCGACCGGGCAGTTGTTGGTGTTGCAAGCCCGCATGGCGATACAACCCACCGCTTGCATGGCGGAGTTGGCGATAGCGACGGCGTCGGCCCCCAGCGCCAGAGCTTTGGCGAAGTCGGGCGCCGTGCGCAGGCCCCCGGTGGCGATGAGGCTCACATCCGGCCGGCCGCAGCGGTCCAAATGCGCGCGCGCCCGGGCGAGGGCCGGGATCGTTGGAACGGAGATGTGATCGCGGAAGATCAGCGGGGCCGCTCCCGTGCCGCCGCCGCGCCCATCAAGGATGATGTAGTCGACCCCGACCTCCAAGGCGGCGTCGATATCCCGCTCCACATGCTGGGCGGACAGCTTGTAGCCAATGGGAACGCCGCCGGTGCGATCGCGCGCCTCGTCCGCGAAAGCCTTGATGTCGCCGAGGCTGGTCCAGTCCGGGAACCGGGCTGGCGAGATCGCCGGCTGTCCTTCCGGCAGGCCGCGCACCTCGGCGATTTTCCCCACCACCTTTTCGCCTGGCAGATGCCCGCCGGTGCCGGTTTTGGCGCCTTGGCCGCCTTTAAAGTGAAAGGCCTGGGCTTTCGCGACCTTGTCCCATGAAAAGCCGAACCGGCCCGACGCCAGCTCATAGAAATAACGGCTGTTCTCAGCTTGCTCCTCTGGAAGCATGCCGCCTTCGCCCGAGCAGATGCCCGTTCCCGCCCGTTCCGCCCCGCGGGCGAGGGCGATTTTCGCCTCTTCAGAGAGGGCGCCGTAACTCATGTCGGAGACGAAGATCGGGATCTTCAGCCGTAGCGGCCGCTGGGCGTTTGGGCCAATCACCACGTCGGAGCCCACGGGCTCGTCATCCAGCAGCGGAAATTTGTGGAGTTGAGCGGTGAGGAACTGCAGATCGTCCCAGCCCGGCAGCTCGGCGCGGGGCACGCCCATGGCGGCGGCTGGGCCGTGGTGGCCGGTCTGCTTCAGTCCATGTTGGGCGAGATGTTGGATCTCATTCACATGGCGCTCTTCCGGGCCGCCATGGTGGTCGGCGTATTGGCCGAGATAGGCGCTGCGGTCATAGGGCTGGGGGTTCTTCCCGGCCCACGCGGCGATCTCGTCTTCATCGACCCAGACCTTGCCGCCTTTCACCCAGCTGGAGAATTTGGGAAGCGCCTCTTCGTTGTTATAGGCGCTGACGCCGGTCTCGAACCGGTAGTCCCAGTTATGGACCCCGCAGATGAGGTCGTCTCCGCGCACGAAGCCGTCGGAGAGGAGGGCGCCGCGATGCAGGCACCGTCCGTAGAGGACGGAGGCGTTGTCGTCATACCGGATGATGACGAGATCGACGCCCGCGACCAGCGCATGGGTTGGATCGCGGTCTTTGAGCGATTTCATCTGGGCGATCGCGACGCGTTTCATGATTGTTCGTCCCTACTCGTCATGATTGAGAATTGAGGTCAGGCGCCGGGGCGGGCTTCGGCGCAGCCGACGCCAGAGGGCAGTGGCTCCACCGCCTCCAGCTCCCGCTTGCATAGATTTTTCTGACGCAGAGCGGCGAGCCGCTTGGCGTAAGCGTTCGCGCCGGGATTGGCCGTGAGCCCATGGAGAATGATGCTGAGGGCGACGGTGACGCCGACAACAGTGTAAATCAGCTCGTAGTCGGCGACGCCAGGCTCTTCGGCGATGAGCAGCACAAAGAGGATGGAGGCGAGACCCCGCGGCCCGAACCATCCAATGAACCCGGTGCTGGCGCCGCGAAGACCATAACCCACAAGCGCAACCGCGGTCGGCAGCATGCGCACTATGGTGAGGCTGGCGAGCGCGTAAAGAACAATGAGTAGATTCGTCTGTGGAAGGATCTCTGGGAGCAACGAGGCGCCAAGCAGAAAGAAAGTAAAGAGGCTGAGGAGGCGGCCTTCCGCTTCAACAAAATCCAAAAGGCTGTCCACATGCTTGTGGCCCATATTCCCGTAGATCAGCCCGCCGGCGAAGGTCGCGATAAACCCGTTGCCGCCCAGCAGCTCGGCAAGCGCGAAGCAAAGCAGGGCGATCGCGAGGCCGCCAAGGCCCTCAAAGGCCGGCGTGACGCCGTTTCGGGCGGCGCTAAAGCACATAAGTCGGCCCGCCGCGAAGCCAGCGCCGAGCCCGACGCCTGCGCCGACCGCGATTTGCGCGGCTGCGATTTGCAGCCATTCCCGCGGTTCCGGCTCGCCCGCCATGGCGGAGCAGGCCGCGAGGAACAGAACGGCGGGG
>JBCDJH010000315.1:0-3144 GCA_038747965.1 Pseudomonadota bacterium | reverse complement strand
GAAGTTCGCCAAATACGCGATTATCGGCGATTCGGTTCGGTAGCGATACGCCGAGCAGGAGACACAAATGACGTCTCTCGGCGCCTGCGTTGTCGTTGGAGAAATTAGAACATCAACGCGCAAATACCACCTTCTTAAGATAACTAGGCGCATTGCCGCCATGTTGCAACGCAAAATTCGCGGGTGAAGTCGAATTGCTTTCCAGGGTGACAATGCCCGCCCAGCATGCACGCAAAGCGTGCATGGCCTCGCGAGCTGCATCGGGGTTTTGCGTCCACCTGATCGGTCGTTACACTAGCGCCCGCTGGGAGTGCGACCCACTCGCGAATTGAAGGATGACCACCATGAAACGATGGAAAGTCGCTGCGGCGACGGCGGCTGCGACGCTGTTTGCAAGCGCTGCGTCCGCGGATGAATGCACATTGACGTCGGGGCCTCCAACCATCCCGGACGGCGCGACGGCGACGGAAGCTGAGCTGACCGCGGTGATGGCGCAAATCAAAGCCTATCAGGCCGACCTGGAGACCTACCGCGCTTGCCTCAACGCGATTATCGACGACTCAGAGAACTATGACGTCGATGCCCGCCAGGCGGCGCTGGATAAGTTCAATGAGTCGGTGACTGCGGAAGAAACGATGGCCGCGGAATGGTCCGCGACGGTCAAAGCCTATAAGGCGCAGTCGAACTAAGCGACCGCGCTTTACCTATCGCGCCGGCGCGCCGTTATCGCGCCGGCGCCTATCCGCCGCTTAGCTCGCCGTCAGACGGCGTAGGATTTCGTGGGTGGCGTAACCGTCCTGCGGCATGCCTTGCGTCTTTTGAAACGCCCGGATCGCCGCCCGTGTTCGCGCCCCCAATATCCCATCCGCATCGCCTGGATTGAAGCCGCGGCGCGCCAGCGCCTCCTGCAGCGCCACCCGTTCAGTGCGGCTCAGCGGCGTCTCGCCCCGTGGCCAGTCCCGCACAAGCTCAAAGGGATCGCCCGACAGCGCATCGGCGAGCATCCCGACGCCGAGGGCGTAGGCGGTGGAGTTGTTGTAGCGAAGAATGGCGCGGAAATTATCGAACACGATGAAGGCGGGGCCGCCAGCGCCCGTCGGCACGATGATCGAAGACTGGCTGTTCAAAAGGCTGGCGTCTCGGGTGAGCGTCTCGCCGTCCGGCCGGCGCACGCCGCTTCTGGCCCAATAGGCTGTGCTGCGCTTCTCCGACAAATCGGCTTCGGCATAAGCGAAGCCGTCCGGCAACGTCACCTCAAAGCCCCAGGGGCGGCCAAGCGTCCAGCCCGACTTTGAGAGGTAATTGGCGGTTGACGCGAACACGTCCCCATAGTTCGACCACACGTCGCGCCGCCCGTCGCCATCGTGATCGACAGCGTAGGAGAGGTAGGTCGTCGGAATAAACTGGGTCTGCCCCATGGCCCCGGCCCACGAGCCCTTCAGTTGCGCCTTGTTGGCGTAGCCGCGATCGAGGATCTGCAGCGCGCCTAAGAGCTGCGCCCGGCCATAGTCAGTGCGACGGCTGTCGTAGGCGAGGGTGGCGAGGGCGGCGATCACGTCGTAATCGCCGAGGATCGCGCCGTAGTTGGATTCAAGGCCCCAGATGGCGGCGATCACGCTGGCGTCGACGCCGTAGCTTTGGGCGATGCTCCGCAGGAGAGCTGTCTGCTCGCTTTGACGCGTCAGCCCGCGCTCGACCCGGGCCGGTCCGGCCGCTCCATCCAAATAGGCCCAGAAGGGGCGAGAGAATTCAGGCTGGCTATCGTTCGCCTCGGTCACCCGGTCCACGACTTCAACGCCAGCAAAAGCGGTGTCGAACGTTTGCGGCGACACGCCTTCCGCCAGCGCCTCTACGCGAAACGCCTTCAGCCACCGGGCGAAGCCGCCGCCTTCGGGCGTCGCCGCCGCCTCGGCCCCTGCGCCAAGCGCCGCCAGCGCGCAGGCGCCGGCGATCAGCTGACGCCAGTTTGACGATTTCCGCATACTCATGGCTCCACTGTCGGATAGGGCAGAAAGCGAACGCGATCTCACTTTGCGGGGCTTATGGGGCGATTTGGCGGCGGACCCAAGGACCTTTGCGCCAGTTGGCGGGCATTGACGATTGACCTGGCCGCCGCCGCTGCGTATGACGCGCGTTCAATATTTTTCGCCCGCGCCAGGAGCGCCGGCAGAGGGTAAGTCCCGTGAAAGTTCGAAGCTCCATTAAGTCCCTGAAAAACCGCCACCGCGATTGCCGCGTGGTGCGTCGTAAGGGCCGCGTCTTCGTCATCAACAAGACGCAGAAGCGCTTCAAGGCCCGCCAAGGCTAATACTGAGGCGAGGGCCCATGGCGCCTGCCCGCATCGCCATTATTTGCGGTCTTCTGTTGGGCGTCGCCGGCCCTTCGCTCAGTGCTGACGATCCCAACGAGCGTTTAGACGTTTTGCTGAGCGATCTGGCGAGCGCATCCGCCGATGACGCCCCCGCCATTGAAAGCCGCATTCAAGAGATTTGGGCGGACGCGCCGAGCGATACGGTGGATGTCCTTTATGAGCGCGCCGAGATCGCCGCGGCGCTCGGGCGCGCTGAGGACGCCGCCGCGCTGCTCGACCATATCCTGATCCTGTCGCCCGATTTCGCCCAGGGCTGGGCTGAACGTGCGCGACACCGGTTGCGTGAGGACGATTTCTCAGGCGCGCTCAGTGACTTACAGCGCGCCCTTGATATCGAGCCTCGACACTTCACGGCCCTCGCCGATCTCGGCGGCGCGTTTCTCGCTCTGGGCAATGAAGACGCCGCCCTGGAAGCATTTCGCGAAGCGGTGGCGATCAATCCGCATCTGGAAGACGCGCAAGCGGCGATTGACCGGTTGAAGCGGGATGTTGAAGGCCAAGGGATCTAGCGACGTGCGGCGCGCCGCATGATTCAGTCGCCCACACTCGGAGATGGCGGCGGCGGGTCGCCTGATCGGGGCGCGATCGTCGCGCTGGCGAAGTCTTATCCCTTCGACGTGCCCGCCCACAGCTACGTCTTGGCGTCCGGCCGCGTCTTGGAGCTCATCGCTGCGCCGCCGCTTGAGGCGACAGCGCCTGCGGCGTGGGCCGACGCCGTCGTTGTCGGTCCTGAGGGGCCTACGCCCATCCTTGAGGCTTTGAGCGCGGCTGAG
>JBCDJH010000314.1:0-3157 GCA_038747965.1 Pseudomonadota bacterium | reverse complement strand
CCCGAGACTCAGTCCGCCATCATTCGCCGGCGCCTGCGCCGGAAGCGCCAGATTGAGCCCTTTTTCGTTCAAGGCCTCGGCAAGGCCTTCGCTCAACACCCGGTTCTGGAAGCACCCGCCTCCGCCTAGGATAGTGGGTTCCAAGGTCGACGATGCATGCGCATTCGCAGCCCAGTCGGCGAGCGCGGCGGCAAGCGTCCCATGGAAAAGACTGGCGCCGGACGCGGGCGTCTCTTCTAGCAACTCGCGCAAAAGCGGGGTTAGGTCGAGGACCCCATCTGCGCTAATCCGCCAACCATTCCTCAGCACACGCGGTTCTGTCGCCAACGCTTCTAACGTCATGGGCGCTTCGGCCTCGAAAGAGGCTTCGGGAACAAGGCCAAGAAGTCCGCATGCTGCGTCGAAGTACCGCCCGGCCGAAGAGGTTTTCGGCGCGTTGACTTGTCGCTCTAACATCGCTTTTAGCATATCGACGCCTCGGCGATCGGCAAAGCGCGTCTTTATCAAATCCGCTCGTCCCATATCGTGCAGGGCGGCGGCGGCCATTCGCCAAGGCGCGCGGGCCGCTGCGTCGCCGCCCGGCTGAGCGAGACGGCGCAAGCGCCCGAGCCTTCGAAAGGATGCGCCCTGGAGTTCGAGTAACTCGCCGCCCCAGCTGTCCCGTCCATCCTCGCCGAGCCCGTATCCATCCAAGGCGAGACCCAAGACCGGCGCCGTTATTTGGCGCTCAGCCGCCACAGCCGCCAAATGCGCATGGTGATGTTGGACGCGAAGAAGCGGTAAGCGAGTGGCCTCAGCATACCGAGTTGATGCAAAATCGGGATGGAGATCGCACGCTATCCGTTCTGGCTTCACGTCCAGAATACTGAGCATGTGCTGAGACGTCTCGTAGAAAGCGTTGATCGTCGCTTCGTTGTCAAGGTCGCCGATATGCTGGGATAAGAAAGCCTCCCGTCCCCGTACAACGCAAACAGCTGATTTGAGATGTCCGCCGACGGCCAGGGTGGGCGGCGCGTCAAACGGCAGCTGAATGGGCTCCGGCGTACACCCCCGGGCGCGCCGCAAATAGGCGGGCGCTTCGGAGATGACCCGAGCAACACTATCGTCGCATCGCACAACGATTTGCCGATCGTGGCTGACGATATGATCGGCTATACTCCGAAGTTTTCGCTGGGCCTCTGAGTTGTCAAAGATGAGTGGTTCGCCGCTAGGATTGGCGCTCGTAAAGACGAATGCGGCGTCGTGCGCGGCGTGAAGCCAATTGGCATTGTCTGGCGCGCCGATCGCGGCGTGGAAGATCAAATAGTGAAGCGGGCTATAGGGCAGCATCAAGCCAATCGTCGGCAGACCGTTCGAAACGCTCGGGGCGAGCGGCGAAGGCGTGCGTGCTTTCACTATGACGATCGGTCGCGATCGGAGCGTCAAAAGCTGCTCCTCAGCGTCGGTCAATTCAGCGAGCCGGCGCGCAGACGCGAGATTGGCCACCATAACGGCGAACGGTTTTCCATCGCGGTTCTTCCGTAAGCGTAATGCCTGGACCGCCTCTTGTTGATACGCGTCAACGCAAAGGTGGAAGCCGCCAAGACCCTTCACAGCGAGCGTTTCGCCCGCCGCGAGTCTTTCGGCGATCTCTTTTGGGGCTGTATCGATCCGTGGGCCGCAATCCGGGCAAGCATTCGGCTGCGCGTGGAACCGGCGATCGGCAGGGTCATCATATTCCGTTTGGCAAGCATTGCACATCTTGAACGCCGCCATGGAGGTTTCCGCCCGGTCATACGGAAGTCGGTGGGTAATTGTGTAACGAGGGCCGCAATGCGTACAGTTTGTAAACGGATATAGATATCTACGGTTTTGCGGATCGAACATGTCCGCAAGGCAATCTGGGCAGGTCGCTACGTCGGCGGTCACGGCCGTTCGCGCAGGGCCGCCTCGCTGACTCGTCCGTATTTCGAAAGATGCGCCGCCCATGGGGCGCCTCTGAGCGGTTTCAATCTGGTCTACACGCGCCAGTGGCGGGGGGCTTGCGTGCAGCCGCCGCTCAAACGCTTCTAGGTTTGCCGGCGCGCCCTCGACTTCGGCGAGCACCCCGCTCGTGTCGTTGAGAACCCAACCCGTGAGCGACAGCTCGTTCGCCGTTTTCCAGACGAATGGTCGAAAGCCGACGCCTTGGACAGCTCCTCGCACGCGAAAACGCCGCCTTTCTCGCGACGTTCGGCTGGTTTGAGCGAGCGCGGACATCTGGGTTACTCAGCTGCTGCGAGGGATCTGTGTTGCGCCGAGACCTGAGCGCGTAAGTCTCGTAGCCAGTCCAACCAGGGAAGGAGACCGTCCGGCGTTTTCGCATTGGTCTGCATGACTTGAAGGTCGGGACGGATTCGCTGACCGTTCTCAATAAGCTCTGCAACATTGAAGTCGAGATGTGGAAGCAAGTCAGTCTTCGACACCACCATTGCGTCGCTGGTGGAGAACATTTCGGGGTACTTCAGGGGTTTGTCTTCGCCTTCGGTGACGGACGCCAAAACGACGCGCCTTGCTTCGCCAAGATCAAAGCTGGCGGGGCAGACGAGGTTACCAACATTCTCGATAAAGAGTATACCGCCCGGGCTTAGATCCAGTTGGTCCAAAGCGCTGTTCACCATTTCTGCGTCTAGGTGACATCCCTTACCGGTATTCACTTGCACCGCTGAAACGCCCGTCTCCCGAATACGAGCGGCGTCGTTTGACGTTTGCTGATCGCCTTCGATGACCGAAATCGGAAACGCATCGCACAACGCCTTAATCGATTCAACGAGGAGGGTGGTCTTTCCCGAGCCGGGGCTGGACATCAGGTTGATTGCGAGAACGTCAAGTTCTTGAAGGCGTTGTCTGTTCGCTGCCGCAATCGAGTCGTTCTTGGAAAGTATGTCCTGTTCGATCTGTATCAGGCGAGATTGGCTTTGGCCTGGCGCATGGGCGCCAGCGACGCCAGCGCCAAAGTCGATTGTTTTCGCCGCACCCCCATGATGGTGATGATTGTGCCCACAGTGGTTATGGTTACGGGGCGGATGCTTGTGATCAGGAGGCCCCGCCTCCGCGTGAGAGTGATCGCCATGAATGGCGACGCCTTCGCCGCTACAGCCACAAACCGTACACATATCAGACAACCTCCAACGATTTT
>JBCDJH010000313.1:0-3174 GCA_038747965.1 Pseudomonadota bacterium | reverse complement strand
TCGACGTAGAGGCCGGGCTCTTTATTGTCCCAGAACTCATTCTGGAAGGCGGGCTCAGTGCCGTCTTCCTGAGTGACGCGGTACTGCTCCGGCGTTAAACGCGACACCGCTTCGGGCGATTTTTTATAGGGCGCTTTGTCGTTCATCGGGCTCTCCCGCTTATGGGTTCACCCTATTATGGGGCTCCGCACCGCCGTCACCAAGACGCGCGACCCAGAATCTTTATGCAAGTCTTCATAGGATCGTGGGTGAGTGTGGGCGTCGCGCTTCTTGGAGAGTGGGCGATCTGAGGCCAGGCTTTTTGTATAAGGCGAAGCCAAAGGCTATCGCGAAGGCCACACCCGTTTTGCTTGCCGCGCTCTCTCAAGACGACAGCAACGGCGAAACTCCGTATACGGTATATTAAAGGTTAGCGTCGGATGCGGTCTCACCGCTCCCATAACCCGTGCTGGATACCGCCCAGAAAGTAGATGGCGAATTTGCCCTGTCCGGGTATCTCAGTCGCCCGCATTGCGAACTCGGCGCCGGCCGCTTCCGCCGATAGCGTGGCGGCTTCAATATCATTGACAAGGAGGTAGGGCCGAACCACCGGCTCCTCATCATCCCGCATCGGAGCGCGCACGCCTATTCGTCCGCCGCCCTGAAGATTTGCAACGCGGGCGCCTCCAAGAACAGCGACGGGTTCGCCAAACGCCACATCGTGGTGCGCAGCGAGGATATCGCATGTCGCTTCGACATTTGGCGTCACGATTTCGAGATAGTGGACTTGCACGGCGGTTCCTTCCGACGGCTCTGCGAAAGTCTCAGAAAACAACAACGCCATAACGGCGAGCACGGCGCCGGCGGCTAAGCGTTTCATAGCGTCTCCATCGTCTGATCCGGCGCGCACTTCACCACGCGCCGTGCGCCCTGGGAAGCCTTATTGCAGCTCCCGGTTTTCATGGGCGGCTTTTCCGGAACGTGGGCCCCATCCAAGGCCCCAGCAAGCAAAGCCGGGGTGTGGGGCGTCCGCCCGTTCGCCGCTCAGCGAGGGCAGCCTTGGAGACGTTAGGCGCTGGAGCCGATGAGATGAGGATGGCCCGGAGCGCCCAATTGAACCGGTCGGTTTCGGACGTCGTCGACCGCTGCCCGATTGCCAACCGCATGCCCGCGCGTAGGGTGGGGTCGATGGTTTTCCCGACAGGTGAGCTTAGCCAATGATGGACACGCAGATCTTCGCACGCCTAGAGACGCCAATCGGCCCTTTGTTGCTCGCTGGCGGGCCGCCGCATCTTCGCGTTATCGCGTTTCCGCAAGAAGATGGCGAGGCCGCGGCGCCGCCGGACGATTGGGTGCGCGAGGACGGCGCTTTCATCACCGCGCAAACTCAGCTGACCGAGTATTTTGAGGGAAGGCGTACGGCGTTCGATCTCGACTTAGACCCTCGCGGTACGCCGTTTCAAAAGAAAGTCTGGGCGCGTCTCCCGGAAGTGCCGTTCGGCGAAACCGCCACCTACGGAGAGATTGCGAAGGCGATTGGAGCGCCCAAAGCAAGCCGCGCTGTGGGGGCCGCCAACGGCCGCAATCCACTGCCGATCGTTGTGCCGTGCCACAGGATCATCGGCTCGGGCGGCGCATTGACGGGCTTTGCTGGCGGTCTTCCATTGAAGCGTCGCCTTTTGGCGCTTGAGGCTAGAGTCTCCGGCAAGAGGCGCCCTCCGGCGGCATCCGCCGCTACGCCCCCTTTGCAGAGAGAACTCGGCCTGGATTAAGGACGCCATCGGGGTCCATCGTCGCCTTAAGTGCGCGCATAAGCGCAACGTCAGCCTCGGAACGGCAATCTTTGAGGAACTCCGTCTTCAGTACGCCGACGCCATGTTCACCCGTAATCGAGCCGCCAAGATCGCCCGCTATCTTCAGAACGCGGCGTTCAATGTCATGGCTGTCGGCGCCTTTAGTCGGTATGACGGCGAAATGGATGTTGCCGTCGCCTATATGGCCGAAGGTCATAATCTCCGCATCGGGATAATGCGCCTTCATATCGGCGCGCGCCCCGGTCACGAAGGCCTCGATCCTGCGCAGCGGCAGCGAAACGTCGAATGCGATGGTGCGTGAACGGGTGCTAAAGAGGTCGCCAATCGCGTCGCGCACCTTCCACAGCTCCAGCCGTTGACTTTCCGATTGGCTTATCACGGCGTCGGCGATGACGCCCTGTTCGATCAAGGGCGTTAAAGCCGCTTCCATCACCGCGGCCGCGTTGGGCGTCGCCGCCTCAACGATGGCGACCAGCGGGTGCGACGCCTCGAAAGGCGGCCGAATGGGCAATCCGCTAACGCGCAGGGCGTCGATGTAATCGTCCCACAGAACCTCAAAGCTCTCGAGCGCATCGCCGAGCGAGCGTCTCAGTTCCTTCAAAACCGCGACGAGTGCGTCAAAGCTCGAAACAGCGCAGGCCGCGCAAGCGCGCTCCTCAACCATAGGCGTCATTCGAATGGCGAGCCGGCCGATGACGCCAAGCGTTCCTTCCGAGCCGATGAACAAGTGCTTGAGGTCGTAGCCGGCGTTGTTCTTTCGCATCTCGTTCAATCCACCGACGATGGCCCCATCGGCTGTCACCGCCTCTAGCCCGGCGACGCAATCGCGAACGACGCCGTAGCGGATCACGCGGTTTCCGCCCGCGTTGGTGGCGGCGAGCCCGCCCAAGGTGCATGAGCCGCGCGAGCCGATATCGATTGGGATGGAGCACCCTTCTGCGTTGGCGGCCTGCTCCGCCGCTTCAAGAGTGACGCCCGCCTCAGCGACCAGGATCATTGCATCGGGATCGACCCGCTCGATGCGGTTCATCCGAGTGAGAGACAACGCGATTTCGCCTGGGCGGGGCGTTGCGCCCCCAGCGAGGCCCGTCAGCCCGCCCTGCGGCGTTATCGCCAAGCCTCGCGACGCGCACCAGGCCACCATGGCGCTCAGCTCTGTGATCGAGCCCGGCCGCAGCACGATTTCGGGCGCGACGCTCGGGGCCGGGCTCCAATCCTTAGCGAATGAGCTGTGGCCAGCGGGGTCGAATAGGACAGCGGCCGCCGGAAACGCCTCAGCCAGGGCGGTCGCTAGGCGATCGCTCTGACGCCGCCCCTTCCCCTCAAATTGTATCTCATGCTCCATGGAACAGGGGCCTCCGGATCTGCGGGTCGGTTCATT
>JBCDJH010000312.1:0-3205 GCA_038747965.1 Pseudomonadota bacterium | reverse complement strand
GAGGACGTGATCCTGATGGACGCCGACTGCCACGCTTGCATTTATGACGGCTGCAAGCTCTCCGGCGCGACCATCGTGCGGTTCCGCCACAACTCGGCTGCAGATTTGGACAAACGCCTGTCCCGCCTCGATCCGGCGCAAAAGGGCCGGCTCGTGATCGTCGAAGGCATGTATTCCATGTTCGGCGACGTCGCCCCGCTTGGCGAATTGGCCGAAGCCGCCCACCGCCATGGCGCATACTTCTACGTGGACGAAGCCCATTCCTTCGGCTCGTTCGGCCCCAACGGGCGCGGCGCGGCCGAGGCGCAAGGCGTCCTCGATCAAGTGGATTTCTACTCCAGCACCTTCAGCAAAAGCCTCAGCTCCATCGGCGGTTTTTGCGCCTCGAATCACGACGCGTTCGAGTTCGTGCGGTCGACGAGCCGCCCCTACATGTTCACCGCCTCCATGTCGCCGGCCAACGTGTCGTCGGTGCGCGCCGCGCTCGCGCAAATCGCCGCCCAGCCGCACTTGAGAGACGCCCTCTGGCGCAACGCGGAGCGGCTCCACGCCGGGCTTTCCGCCCAGGGCTTTGATCTCTGCGCCGCGCCAAGCCCCGTTGTGGCTGTGCGCATGCCGAATAAAGAGGCCGCCATCGCCGGCTGGAACGCGCTTCTAGCCGCCGGCGTCTACGTCAACCTCGCCATCCCGCCCGGTACGCCAAACGCGGCGTCGTTGCTGCGCCTCAGCATGTCGGCGGCGCACACCGACGCGGAGATCGACGCGATCTGCGAGGCCTTTCGGAGTGTCGGCCAACTGCTGGCGGACGCAGGCGCGGCCCGCGGCGGCGCGGGCCAAGTGGCGAGCCAGGCGGCGGCCGCCCCCGCCACGTAAGACACGTAGGCGCAGCGGATCGGCCTTATTGCAGTCGAACTCTTTTGGATCCTAGTGGGTGGTTCGAACCGCAATTGAGAGCGTCATCTAGGTAGCTTATGTCCCGCACCCGTTCCTGGACCCCGTTCGGCCGGCTGATCGCCGCTGCGGCCCTGGCCGTCTCCCCTTTCACACCCGCCCTTGCCGGCGGCGACGAGCCGGGCTGGAGCGCTGCTGAGGTCGCGCCAACCGCCGATGCGCCGCCGTCTGCTGTCGCCCCGATTGAAGCGGCGGCCTTCGCAGGCGACTCGGCGTCCGCCGCCGCGCCCGACGATCCCGCGCTGACGACGCCGGATGACGCCGCCCTTGAGGGGGACGCAGGCGAAGCGGCGACAGAACCGCCGGAGTATGACGGCCTCGCCTGTGACGAAGGCGGCCCCACCATTCGCGTAACGGTCGAGAATGTGAAAGCGGCGGACGGCGTTATCGTCGCCGACCTGCATGACGACAAGGTCGAGAACTTTCTGAAGCCGGGCCGCCATGTGGCCCGCGTGCGCGCGACAGCGGAAAAGGGCTCCACCAGCTTCTGCCTGCCCGCCCCCGCGACGGGCGTGTTCGCGATCGGCGTTTATCACGATGAAAACGCAAACCGGGAATTCGACAAGGGCGCGCTCGGCTTGCCGGCGGAGCCCTATGGCGTCTCCCGAAATCCGAAGATGCGCTTTGGTCCGCCAAAGTTCAAAAAAGCCCGGTTCGACGTCGCCGAGGACGGCGCAGATATCGTCATCAAGCTAAAGAATTAGGTGCGGCTTTTTTCGCAAGGGGCGGGACGACACCGCATGGATCGCCTATATATGCAGCGCAGCGATTTAGGTTAACGCAATGCGGCTGAAGCGCCTTTTGAAACGGTATGGGGGATAGGCGAATGCGACGCCTGTTTATCGGCTACGACGCCTGGAAGAAGCAGGACTATCTGCTGAACAAGATGACGCTCAAGGATCTCGTTTGGGCGTACGTCACCTATCCGGGCATCCAAACCTACGCGGCGTTGTTCATTATCTCGTCCGCCCTGTCGCTTTACTGGATGACGTCGGCTTGGGGCGTTGTGGCGGCGTCGGCGTCGGCGATCCTTCTCTACCCGCTCATCTGGTACTGCCTGCATCGGTTTTTGCTGCACTCAAAGTATCTCTACCGGTCGCCGCTCACGGCGTCGCTTTGGAAGCGCATTCACTTCGATCACCATCAATATCCAAACGACCTGTCGGTGCTTTTCGGCGGCTTGCAGACAACGCTGCCGACCATCGCCTTCACGACGGGGCCGGTGGGTTGGCTCATCTCTGGCCCGAGCGGCGCGATGGCCGCGCTGGCGACCGGCATCGCCGTCACCTGCTTCTATGAATACTGCCATTGCACGCAGCACCTGGCGTTTGAGCCAAAGTCCGCGTTTTTGCAGCGGATCAAGAAGCTTCACCTGGCGCACCACTACCACAACGAAAACGGCAACTACGGCATCACGGATTTCTTCTGGGACAAGGCGCTTGGCACGCACTATCCGGAGCTTACGGACATGCCGCGCAGCGCGACGGTGCGAAATCTCGGATACACAGATGATGTGGCCGAGACCTATCCGTGGGTGGCGCAGATGACGCGCGGCGGCGACGATCGGGCGAACGCCACCAATGCCGGCGCCTGAGGCGGACGACGCCCTCCCCGCTTCCCCGGTTACCCTAGAACCCGTCCACACCGCCAAGGATCGCGCCGCGTTTATGGACGTGGCCGACATCCTCCACCGGAGCGATCCTAGCTGGATCGCGCCGTTGCGGTTTGAGATGGACGAGCGCCTGCAGGCCGCGAAGAACCCGGCGCTTGAAGGCGTCGACCACGCCCTTTGGGTCGCGCGCCAAGAGGGGCGCCTTGTTGGCCGCATCAGCGCCCAAATCAATCCGCGGCACTTAGAGCGCCACGGCGATAACGCCGCTCATTTCGGGTTCTTCGCCGCCGCCGATGCGCCAGGCGTAAGCGAGGCGCTTCTCGCCGCCGCCGAAAACTGGGCGCGAGAGCGGGGCATGACGCGGCTGGCGGGCCCCTTCAATTTCACCATCAATCAGGAATGCGGCCTGCTGGTTGATGGCTTCGACACGCCGCCCGCGCTGATGATGGGCCACGATCTGCCGCGCTATGAGCGGCAGCTGACGCGAGCAGGCTACACACCCGCGAAAGACCTCATCGCCTACCGCTTCTCGCTGACCAACGACGCCGTGCCGCCGCGCCTGCAAAAGCTGGTGAAACGCCTCGCCTCCGACCCGTCGGTCCAGATGCGCTCGCTCAACGTGAGCGCCTACCGGCAAGAGGT
>JBCDJH010000311.1:0-3220 GCA_038747965.1 Pseudomonadota bacterium | reverse complement strand
GGCGCGGGGCGGCTCACCTATGGCTACATGGCCCGCATTCTCCACGGCCATGGCCGCAGTCACGTCCTGCTTGAGCGCATCGTTGGCGAATCGCCGCCTCCGGTCGGCTCGCTCGCCGCGATTTTGCGCACGGCGTTCAACTTCTTTCACCGGTTGCGCAAGGAAGGCCCGCGGACCGCGATCGGCATGGTGTTTTGGGACCGGGGCTATTTTGCTGAAGTGCGACGCCCCATCGGCGCGCCGGTGGATCGGCCCTTGGCTGAGATTTTGGCTACGGCCGCGCCTAAGCGGTACTAGCGGTCGTAGGCTGCGGCGGGCCCATGGAGGCGTTCAGCGCTGTGTAGCGTTCATGGGCTTCGTCCATATCGCCCAAGTAGGCGACGCGCCCGTGGTTGAGCAAAAGACCCTTGTCGCAGAGCCGCTTTTGCAGCCCGGGCGAGTTCGACGCGAACACGAAGACGCCCGAGCGCGCGATCAGCGCTTCAAGGCGCTCGGCGGCCTTATCGCTGAAGGCGGCGTCGCCTGCGGACAGCCACTCATCCATGATCAGAACGTCCGGATCGAAGGCCGTGGCGATGCTGAAGGCCAGCCGCAACCGCATCCCGCTGGAGTAGGTTTTAAGCGGCAGTTGCATGTAGTCGCCGAGATCGGCGAAGGCTGCGATCTCATCCATCTTTCCGGCGATTTGAGCGTCCGAATACCCCATGATGCGCCCGCGTAGGAGGATGTTCTTGTAGCCGGTCGCTTCGGCGTTCAGCCCGAGTTGAATGGACAACAACGCGCTGACCCGGCCTTCGACACGGATCCGCCCATGGGTCGGCGGCAAGATGCCCGCCAACACCTTCAGCAGCGTCGATTTACCCGCGCCATTATGGCCGAGCACGCCAAGGCGGTCGCCGTCCGACAGCTGGAAGCTGATGTCGTTGAGGGCCTCCACGCTCACCTTACGGCCGGCGCTGCGAATCTCGCCGCCAGTTGCGACCTCCTTCATGGCCGATAAAAGGCTTGATGGGCGCACCCCCTGAATGGGGTAGTCGACGCCGACCTGTTCAAGGAGGATCTCAGCCATCGTTCAACAACTGCAGCGGCTGGGCCGCTAACACCAATAGGGGAGGCGGCGAAAAAACGCCGCGTAGAGACAGAAACTCACCACGCTCGTCACAGCGGCGATGGCGCCGACGACGGCGTAATGGTCGAGAACGCTCTCGCCACTCACAAGCGGCGCGCGAACGATTTCCAGACAATGATAAAATGGATTGTAATCAATCAGGTAGGCGTATTCGCCAAGCCGATCCGGTCGCCAGAAGACGGGGGTTAGGAAGAAAAAGAACGTCGTTGCCGCGCCAGTGAGCTGACCCACGTCCCGGAACCTCGCCGTCAGCACGCCGAGCCCCACCGCCACCCAGAAGCCGCTGACATAGAGCGTGGCGAGCCCCAGTAAGGCCAGTGCGTAATCGCTAAGGCCGGGGCGCGTCGTGATCGATAAGAGGGGAATTAGAATAAGCGCTCTGAAGCAAAAGACGAAGAAGTTGCGGATGAACACGCGGAGCAGGAAAAGCGAGAGCGGCGCGCGCATTTGTTTGAACGTGTGCGAGCCGCCGACAAACGAGGTGGAGCCTTCCAGCAACAGCATTGAAATGGTGGTCCAAATGACGATCCCGACCGCCACGTAGGGCAAATGCTCCTTTATTGAGCGCTCGAAAATCTGGCTGTAGAGCAGGCCCAGGCCAAGCGCCGTCATCGCGGTGGTGACCGTGATCCAAAGCCCGCCGAGCGCCGTGCCCCTATAGCGGCCGGCGAAATCCTGCCGCGCCATCGTGTAGGCGATGCGAAGCTTGGCGAACGCCTCTCGGAAATCGGCGAGAGCGTCGCGGACCTTGCCCTGGCCGGCCGTGTAATCGTAGAGGTTCGGGTCGTAGGCGGTCATCAACTGCATTCCTTTCCGCCTCGGGCTACCCTCTAAACGGGCTTGGCTGCAAGCGCCCTTGCGATGTCGCGGCGGCTCGAGTTGGCAATCGCGGCGACGCAGGGAAACCATGACATCTTTGACGACGAAGCCCCACGACCGACCGGTCTTCATTCTGGCGACCCCGCGCTCCGGCACCACCATCATTCAAAGATGCCTCAATCTGTCGCCCGAGCTGATGATCTGGGGCGAACATGGCGGTTTTCTGAAGCAGGTGCGCCTCGCCTATAGGCGCGTCACGCAGTACCGGATGCTGGAACGGTTCGGCGTCCATGACGCCGACACAAAACGGCGGGTGATGGCGGGCGAGCCGGTGCTGTTCGACGGCCGTTGGAGTACGGAGTGGATGTCGCCCTTCAGCTCCGAAATCGCCTATTACGCGCACCGCGATTTCTTGCTTCAGCTTTTTGCTCGGGATGTGCCGCCGGAGATCCGCTGGGGCTTTAAAGAAGTCCAATACGGCTACCGGGATGTGCGGTTCTTGTCAGAGATGTTCCCCGGCGCGCAATTCGTGTACCCGCTTCGCGGTCCGTTTGAGACGATGCTGAGCAAAGTGCGGGCGTTTGACAGCGGACAATTAGAGAGGGCGCCCCTCGACCTCTACATCAAGCAATATAACGACGCACTCGAAATGGTGGACGCCTCTCATCTGCGGGCTGATTTATCCGCCTTGGTTGTGCCGCTTGACGGGTTTCAGTCAGACCCGGTGGAGGGAACCGCGC
Source organism: Pseudomonadota bacterium (assembly GCA_038747965.1). Taxonomy (GTDB): domain Bacteria; phylum Pseudomonadota; class Alphaproteobacteria; order Caulobacterales; family Parvularculaceae; genus JBCDJH01. Next base: position 532 of record JBCDJH010000311.1, on the reverse strand, counting down.
GGATCGCCCGGTTCCTTGGTGTGCCGCCTATCGATAAAGATGCGATTCTGGCCCTGAAGGCTGCGCGCGTCGGATGGGAGGGCGGCGATCAATTGGCGGAGGATTTGCGCAAGGCTGTCGGCGACGACCCGCGCTTTCAAGAGACTGCCGCCAAATACGAAAGCCATGTGCAAAACGCCAATGCGATGGCCAACGTCTCCGCGCCCGCTGCGCCGACACCCGCTTTTCTTGAGGATCACGCCGAACCGCCGCGATGGCCTCGAATATCCATTGTCGTTCCTTGCTTCCAAGCAGCGGAGACCTTGGAGCGCTCACTGTCGTCGCTTCGAGACCAAGGCTATCCGGCGCTACAGGTCATCGTGATGGTTGGGGGCAGTACGGATGGGACAGATGAGATTCTGGAGCGGTGGGACGCCGATCTCGACATTTGGGTAAGCGAACCGGATCGCTGCCAGGCGCATGCGTTGAACAAAGGGTTCGCTAAGGCGGGCGGCGAGATCTTTGGATGGCTTTGCGCCGATGACGAGTTGGC
>JBCDJH010000310.1:0-3249 GCA_038747965.1 Pseudomonadota bacterium | reverse complement strand
TCGGTAACTACATTCACGGTGATCGGCGTACGTTTGAGGGGGAGCCCCAAGCCTAGGCTTTCGGTGTTATCCGCACGATACAAATACTCACGATTAGCCGTGACGACGATTTCATCAGAGACACTCTGCGACGAAACTGATTCATCTCGCTGCGCCACATAGGCGCCGCTGTCCGTTTGCGAGAGGGTGAGGCCGCTTTGGCTGAACGCTTGGGCGACCGCCTCTTCAGCGGAGAGATCGCCCGCCACTGCCGGGGCGCGTTTTCCCTCCACCATCGCCTCGCGGATGATGATATTCACATCGTATTCGAGGATCATCGCGGCGATGGTCTCGCCCAGCGGACCGGCGGGTATGTCAACCGCCTTCGTTTCGGACTGCGCCGCGACGGTTTGCGCGATCGCGGCGGCGGGGGCTGCGGCCGTGAGGGCCATCGCCGACGCCATGCTCAAAAGTAGGTGTTTCGCTGTGCTGTCTTCGCTTCCCCGCGTCATCGGTCCTCCCCCCAAAGGATGAAAATGCAAACGCTTCGCGTTCGCTATGTCACCCTTATGATCCCTGAGGGGGCGGGATTTATCGGTCTGGTCCGGAAAAAATTTACCTGTCCGCCGCGGCGCCGGCCCTAGGGCGTCTCGGGAGCCTCGCCGTGCACGACGATTTTCGCGGGATCGCTGCGGTCGATCGAGATCGGATAGACTGCGTCGAGGGTCGCCAGCAGCCCGTCGATGTCGACGGCGTCGAAGCCGCCGCGCACCGCCTGATCGAGCACCGCGTCCGCGCTGGGATCGATCTCCATATCCTCGCTGATATAGCGCGCGGCGTCGGCTAACACCTCCCGCAACGGGGCGCCGTTGTAAAGCAGCTTGGACCGGCGCCAGGCCGCGATTTGATCGACCGGCGCCACCGCCGGGGGCGACAGGCCCGCCGCGAGCGAGGCTTCCACGCGGAAGCCGGCTGAAAGCCTCACTTCGGACAGGACGCCCAAGGCTTGACCGTTCACCGTCACCGGAAACGTCACCGCCACGTCGCCTTCCGCGACCGAAGCGCGGGCGACCCCCCCATTAATGCTGACGGCGTATTGGGTGCCAAGGGCCGTCGCCGTCATGTCGCCAGCCTTGACGGTGAAAGGCCGATCCGCATCCGGCGCCACGTCGAAATAGGCGGCGCCGGAGACGAGCTCGATGTTCCTCAGCGCGGGAGAGAGCGCCGCCGCAACAACGCTGCTCGGCCCTATTGTCACGGTGGATCCGTCTTCGAGGGAGACGGTCTTCGTTTCGCCGACGCCGCTCTCGTAAACGACGGGCGCGCGCGCCTGTTCCGTTAGCGGATCGCCCGTTCTGAACGCATCGGTCGTCCAAACAAAGGCGATGAGCGCGGCGCAGGCGACGGCGCCGATGGCAGCGACAGGCCGTAACGCGCCCGCATGCATGCTTTGAAGTGCAGCCGCCAGGCGGTCTAAGAGCGATGGCTTAAAGAAATCCGCGTTGAACGCCTCCCGGTTGACCTGGGCGAGGCCTTCCCAAACGGTGATCGCCCGCCCGTATAGATAGGCGTGATCCGGATCAGCCTCCATCCACGCTTCAAAGGCCTGACGGTCCGCCTCCGTGGCGGCCGAGCCGTCAAGGCGAAGCCGCCAGTCATACGCTTCGTCCAAGATGCGCCTGAGATCTCGCCGTTCCATATCGATCATTCCGACCCAGCCGTCTCATTCTCGAGAAGCCACAGGGCGATGTCCGCGGCTCCGCGCTTGATATGTTCGTATACCGCGGCGTAGCTGAGCCCCATGCGACGGCTCACCTCCGAGATGGAGAGACCTTCGACGCGGTGCAGCAACAGCGCGCGCCGACGGTTTTCCGGCATGCGCCCGAGGAGATCGTTGATCGCCCTTAATTGCTCCCTTGCCAATATGACCCTTTCGGGCGTCAATTTATCGGTCGAGAGGGGAAACAGCACCTCTTCAACTTCAAAGTCGTACTTCGACCGCGTCTCATGGGTCCGGTGGCTTTTGAAAACGATATTCCGCGCCGTGCTCCAGATGAAGGCTTTTAGGTTCTTAATTGCGCCGAGATCGCCGCGGGCCACCACTCTTTTAAACGCTTCTTGGGCGACGTCTTCCGGGTCGGGCGGCCCGTCGCCATACATGCGCCGTAGGGTTGCTGAAAGCTGGCTGAAATAATCGCGGTACAGAGCATTCACCGCATCCTCCGCCACAACGACGGGCGGTCTGGCAGGCGCTGTTTTACGCGCCCGGCCGCCATAGGCCCCACCGCTTCTCTCAGCCAGGCGCTTCGATTTCGTACCCAAAGTCCCCATACGCCTTCATCATGCTACGCAATCGCTCACGCTGTTGGGCGTAGTTGGTCGAACACGCGCCCGTTCTTTCACGAAAACGATGCCGGCAAGTTCCTATACCGTGCGTATTATGAAGTGACCGCTTTCGCGAATGATTGTCAGTAGCGTACTGTGAGCTGCAAAGCCAGCGGGATAAATCGTCGCTTCCAAGAGAACTGGGCGAGCGCCCTCGCCTCACCGCACGCCGGGCGCCCGAAAAGGGGGCTCAGTCTGGCGGCGCGCCTTTTGAGGTCTTCGGCCGCGCGTAAAGGTGCAGGTTTTGGCTCACATACCTATACCCCAAATGCGCTGCTATCTGGAGTTGCACTCGGTTCAGACGTGTATGGCCGAATTCAATTGCTTCGCCCTTCTTCAGATCGATCAAGGGGCCGTGACTGACCTTTGCGCTCACCGCGTATGAAACCCTTTCAGCAAATGGTCCAAATGATGGAGCTAGATATGCGTATACGTTATCTCTTCGGAAGTGATGGATCGCTTCGAAGAGCCTCATCGCATTCGCGTTCCTACTAAGCCAGCCTCCAAGGTCGCCACCTTGCCGATGAAAAACGAAGCATTTATAGGCCCTCGCGTTTTCTTCAATGTACGCTCCTTCACTGATGCATGCATGGCGCTTCCATATCCACCCTTCTTTCCCTGGACATCCGTATGGAGAGGAGCGAACGTTAGTTCGGTAGTGGTTGGGATCCTTGGATGGAAGACGGCGTAGGCGGTGATCTCAGGTTTCTTGATCTTGCGCAGCCGGCTGTGGCGGCTGGCGGCTCCTCTTCTCTCAGCACAGAGATTGCTGAGCTTGCAGGGCTTTCGCGATCCGCCTTGAGCGCCAGGTGGCGGGCGGCGTTTGGCCGGCCGGCGCCGCGGCGGCTGTCGGGGGAGCTGATGGTCTTGGCCCTCGCCTATCAG
>JBCDJH010000309.1:0-3254 GCA_038747965.1 Pseudomonadota bacterium | reverse complement strand
GTCTCCACTGCCCTCGTCCTCATCGCTGCTGAGGAACTTGTTGTTGCTCCGGCCCCGCATAGACTTTCAGGTTTGAGAGTTGTTTGCGCGCCAGCGGGCTTTCCTTCGGCAACATGCGCTGCACCGCTTTGTGCAGAACCCGCTCCGGAAAGCGGCCATCCAGAACCTTTTCCGCGGTGCGGGACTTGATGCCGCCGGGATAGCCTGTGTGCCAATAATACGTCTTATCGCCGCGCTTGTTGCCCGTGAACACAACCTTGTCCGCGTTCACGACAATGATGTTGTCGCCGCAATCCACATGGGGCGTATAGTAAGGCTTGTGCTTGCCGCGCAGACGCATAGCGATGATGGAGGCGAGCCGCCCGACCACAAGGCCCGAGGCGTCAATAAGCACCCACTTCTTTTCAATGTCCGAGGCTTTCGCCGAGAGCGTCTTCATGGCGCGCTATCCCAACAATCCAACTGGTCAATTGGCGACGGGAGGTACGCGCGCGCGTCCAATCTGTCAACCATCGCCGCTACAAATCCTGCAAAATCATTGCATTACTGCTGTGGTATAATGATACCACATTTGGGCGGCTTGCTGAGACGCTGGCTTTAACCTAAGACAAACGCGCCGACGAGGAACACGGCCGGAAGGCGAAACGGGATCGCCTTCTGTCCGGTGAGGGCGACGAGCGCTCCGTCAGCGTTGGGTTTTTCTGGGGGAGCGGTGAGCCGATGGAACGAAAGACGAAGCGTCGAGGGCTGAGTGGACTAGCCGCCGGGTGCGGCCTCCTTCTGGCGGCCTGCGAGCCGGCCAGCGAGGTGGGCGAGACGCCGGCGACCGAAACGCCCGAAGCGGCGGCGCCGGCGGACAACCTGCTGACGCCGAGCGACCGCATCCTCGACTTGCCGCGCCCGATCTCCGACGCCGCCTATTGGACGCACCCTTCCCTTCCCTTCCGCGGCGCGATCGCGGCGGTGGACGGCGCGCGTCTCGCCCTTTGGGATCTGGAGGCGCAATTGCTGGACGAACGGGAAGGACGCTTCGGCCCCGCCCTGGATGTGCGCTATGGCGGGAGCCCGGAAGGCGATGGGCCTGAGGCTGCTCGCCCTGCTCTGCTGGCCACCTACGACGCCGATATCGAGGCGTTTGTCTTCTTTACGATTGATTTGGCGGACCGTGTTTTAGCGCCGCTCGGCTGGGCGCAAACGGACGCCGCGCCCCAGGCGCTGTGTCTCTCCCAAGGGTCGACGCCGGACGAGCTTTATCTGTTCGCCTCCACCGACGCGCCAGGACTTCGCCAGTTCGCCCTGGAGCAAACGGCGGACGGCGTTGAAGCCACACTCATCCGCGAGACGCCGCTTGTCGCCGAGGCGCTGCACTGCGTAGGCGACGATGTGTTCGGCTACGTTTATCTCTCGGACGCTGACGGCGCTTTGGTGCGGGTCGCCCGCGACCCCAGCGAGGACGTGATTGCGGAGAACGTCTCCAACGGCGCTTTGATCGCCCGATCAACCGGCCTCGGGCTTGTGTATCAGGCTGGGGGCCAAGCCTTCCTTCTGGCCGGCGAGGGCGATACGGCGAACCCCTCTATTCTCATTTATGATCTGTCCACGATCACCTTCGACGGCGCGTTCTCGCTCGACGCAGAGAATATGGGCGCGGCAACGGCGCTCAGCGCCACCAACGCCAATCTTGGCGGCGTCTACCGCGATGGGATGGTGGTTGCAGGACTTGGGGCCACGGCGAACGCGGGCGCGCGGATCCTTTACGCGCCTTGGAACGGGGTCGCCAACGCGCTCGAACTGCCACTGTCCCGAGGGCCGCAGCCGCGCGACCTCGGCTTGCCGCCCAAGCCCGCCCGCGCGCCCGATCAATCGGGCGGCGTTCAGATCGACATCCCGCCGGCGCCCGAGCCCTAAACGCGCGCCCCGCCGGCTTATTCAGAAGCGAAGAGGAAACGCCCCATGGCCGATAGCGACGCGCCCGCCTACAATTTCGACACGCTGACCGTTCACGCCGGCGCCGCGCCGGACCCGACGACAAAGGCGCGCAGCACGCCGATTTATCAGACGACGTCGTTCGTGTTCGACGATGCGGGCCACGCGTCGCGCCTCTTCGGCCTGCAAGAGTTCGGCAACATCTACACCCGCATCGGCAACCCGACGAACGCGGTTCTGGAAGAGCGGATCGCCGCGCTCGAAGGCGGAACGGCCGCCCTCGCCGTCGCGTCGGGCCACGCCGGCCAGTCCATCGCCTTCCACACGCTGATGGAGCCGGGCATGGAGTTCGTCGCCGCCCGCCAGCTCTATGGCGGTTCCGTGAACCAGTTCGGCCACGCCTTCCAAAAGTTCGGCTGGCATGTGCGTTGGGCCGACGCCATGGACCCCGATAGCGTCAAAGCCGCGCTTACTGACAAAACCCGGGCCGTGTTCATCGAGAGTGTCGCCAACCCTGGCGGCGTCGTCACCGACATCGAAGCCATCGCCAAGATCGCCCATGACGCCGGCGTGCCGCTGCTTGTGGACAACACTTTGGCGACGCCCGCGCTCGTGAAGCCCATCCAATGGGGGGCGGATGTGGTGCTGCACTCTATGACCAAGTTCCTGGGCGGTCATGGCACGTCTATCGGCGGGGCGATTGTCGACGCCGGCACGTTTGATTGGTCGGCTTCCGGCAAATACCCGACGCTGTCTGAGCCGAACCCGTCCTATCACGGCATGAAGCTGCATGAGACGTTTGGCCCGATCAGCTTCGCCATCGCTTGCCGGACGCTGGGCTTGCGGGATTTGGGGCCGGCCCTTTCGCCGATGAACGCGTTCTTGATCCTCACCGGCGTCGAAACCCTCAGCCTGCGGATGCGTCGCCACTGCGACAACGCGCAAGGCGTCGCCGAATTCCTACAAGGCCATGAACAGGTCGCCTGGGTGCGCTATGGCGGACTAAAAGGCGACGCGTCCTACGCCAACGCCCAGAAATACGCCCCGGCGGGCGCCGGCGCCGTCTTCACCTTTGGCGTGAAGGGCGGCTATGACGCGGGCGTCAGGCTGGTCGACAAGGTGAAGCTGTTCAGCCATCTCGCCAATGTCGGCGATACGCGGAGCCTCATCATTCACCCGGCTTCCACCACCCACAGCCAACTCAGCGAAGAACAGGCGGCGAGCGCCGGCGCAGCGGCGGATGTCGTTCGGGTGTCCGTCGGAATTGAGGACCTCCAGGACCTCATCGCCGACCTCGATCAGGCGCTGGCGGGCTGAGGCGCGGCCGC
>JBCDJH010000308.1:0-3258 GCA_038747965.1 Pseudomonadota bacterium | reverse complement strand
GGAAACTACGAGGCGCTTAGCATCCGCGAGGCAGTTCAGCCGAGGTTCGGAACCGGCGCGCTCTTAGTCAAAGGGGCGGCGGCGGAGGCGCAATCGGTCGCCACTCAGACCGGCAGACCAAATGAGCCCTGGGACGGATCAACGCCGGCATATCCGTCGTCCGTTTCAACACCAGATGCTGATCCACCGGCTGGGCGCGCGTCGACAAGGTTTGTAGGCGTTATCGAGCTCGATGCTCTACGCGGATTGTCCAAGGTCGGCCAAGCCTTCGAAAGCGTGATCAACGAACTCGATCGCACTCCAGATACAGAGTTTCGGATTTCGCTGGAGATACAGGCGACATCGGAAAGCGGCTTCCCCCAAGACGTTGAGGAGGTCGTATCGGATAATGCCGAGACACTCGGCTTCTCAAGTACCCGATTTGACTGACCCCCGAGCATAGCGCCTAGGATGGCGTAAGTCTCGACCGATTGTTGGTACTATTGTAGGTATTTCTCAAAATATCGCTGTCGGAATATCAATAAAAAAATATCCTTAACCCTTGAATACGACGCCTCTTCACGGATAGGCCGTATTGATGATCGGGCGGAAATTGAGAGCTTCGGCGATCTGGGGCGTCCCCTCCAGCGCTTTTCAGGCTTGCCGTCAAAGCCGTGGTCGTATGCACGCTGATCGCTCCGCGATCCGCGTCTTCGGTAGCTCCCAAATCCCTATTGGCCGCCGATTACCAAGCGGCTAAATTCAAGATGTTGAATTGGAGCCTGACTATTTAGTTGCGGTTGGTCCTCGATTCCTAGGCGGCTAAACTTCCGGACCAACGGCAGACCGAAAGCGCTGTGTTGCGGTTGGTCCTCGATTCCTAAGCGGCTAAACTCGCCGCCTCAACAAGGGACAATGCCCGCTGGTTGCGGTTGGTCCTCGATTCCTAAGCGGCTAAACTCTTTGCGCTTCTAAGGCCCTGCACGCGCAGGGCCTTTTCTTTTTCTGCGGCCCAAAAAAGCCGTCAATATCGCCTAAAACAGGGCCAGCTGGTCGGGGTTCTTGGGCTTTGGTTCACGTTTTCGTCCCGCAAAAATTCGCGCGTTGCCATACTGCTTGTCCGTGAGTGTGACGATGTGGACTTTTCCGCTGGGCGGCAGCGAGGCCCCGATTCGCTGGATATAGGTTTCGGCGGCCTCTTTGCTGGCGGCGAAGCGAAGATAAACGGAGAACTGGGCCATCTCGAACCCTTCATCGAGTAGGAACTTGCGAAATTTGGTCGCCGCCTTGCGCTCCTTCTTCGTACCGACCGGCAGATCGAACATGACGTATAAACACATGAGCTTGTACCCGCTCAGCTTTGTCCGGGCGGGGAGCGCCACGCCTCATGTCTCCAGGGGGAGGGCCCGCCGGGGCAAGCTCAGAGATTTGGCCTCACCGCCGAAACACTGCGCCAAGGAAAACGCGAGACGTTCTAGGCTCGAGGCCACCGGCGTCGCCCCTCTCTCGCTCATCACATCCGTGATTAGAACGGCGGCGAGCGCTTGTTTCGCTTCCCGCGTCACATCCTCTACGCCGCCGTCAATCAGCTCTCGAACGGTCAAGTCCACCTGCGGGCGAAAGGGCTCCATCACGTCATCGACAAGCCCGAACGCGTTGCTGCGGTTGATATGGGCGAGTGCGAAACTTGGATGCAGCCCGGCGCCCATGATGGCGCGCGCCGCGCCCGATCGCAGCACGGTGTAGCCATAGTTCAACAGGGCGTTGGCCCCGCCGGCCGATTGTTCTCGGCGAAACCGGCGCCCGAACATCAGCGGCCAGTACCGCCGTGCGGCCTGGGCCTCCACATTGTCGGGATCGCCGGAGCGGACTTTGCGGGCGAGTAGGGCAAAGCCGCCCGCCTCCGCGCCGACGCGGCGCAAGGCGTCGGCTTGTTGTTCGATTTTCGAGCGGACGATTTCCGCCCAGAGCCGCTTCTTGGTCGGCCGGGACGCGGCCGCTTGGTCGGCCATCCTGCCCGCCTGTTCGTGATGGCTATTGGCCGGTTGCAGATAGCCGACCGGTAAATGGTTCGGCCCACAAAATACGAAGGGCACGTTGCGTTCTGCGAGCGTGGATAAAAGGCTCTTGGAAAATGTCAGCCCGTGGGCGTTGGCGATCACCGCGGAGAGATCGTCCAGCGGCACACGCCCGATTTCTGCGCCGCCTTCGCTGACCACCAGAAAGCCGCGATCCTTCGCCAGGTGGCGCCCGTCTTCCGCGATATCTACGACCGGGCCCACCATCTCCGCTCATCGTTTCGCCCAAGTCTGGACTGATCTAGAAGTCCTCCACCGGATGGACGCGCCCTAACACATCCACCTTCACCCGCCGGGCGCCCGCCTTTTGCAGGCGGGAGTAGGCCTTCATCTCGTACCTAAAGGGATCTTGGCTGTCGTTGTGTCGGCTCGCTAAGGACCCTGCCTCGTTGTGACCAGCCAGTTTCAGCCGATTAGCTGCGGCGTCTAACATGCAAGTCCGATACACTCGACGCCCAGCACCTAAGTCAGCTTCAATCAGATCACCATTGTGTACCCGCATGATCAGTTTGGCGCCTGGGTTTTTGCGGCGCCAGGCTGGCTCGAAGCCCGGTTGGTTCGCGTCGAACACAGTGACGCCTTCTCCGCGCCAGTCGCCCTTCTCAGTGGCGAAAATCTCTATTCGATGGTTGTCCCCTGGCGCGTAAGCCTTTTCAAAACCATCGCCGTGGCGCACGACGCGGACGGACTTCTCCGTCTTTAAAATCCGAACCCGGCGCACCCCATGGGCTCGCCCGTATTCGGCCAACGCCTCTTCCAGCTTCTTGCCCGCGCCCTCGGCCTCGTAAGCCAACTGCTGCAAGGCCGACCGCAGATCATTGTCTCGGATCCGGGCGATCTCGTTCTTATTCAAGCTGTGGATCGGTTTGCGCGTCACGAGATTGTACCGCTTGCCGTCAATTTCCTCATCCACCAATCCGTAGGCGGTCTCCTCATGCAGCTGACCGGAGGTGACGTGGACATTATCTCGTGCGCCAGGCGGCAAGCCATGATCGGGTTTGTGGCTGACGACCAGCGCCTCCAGCTGCGTGGCCAAATCATCGCGGAAGCCGTCATATGGTTCCGGAAAATCCCCCTTCGGATAGAGCCGGTCCAAATCCAATTCCTCAGCGCGGCCTGACGCGCGAGCGATGCGATTGAGCAAGCCCCGATCCGTGCACGCGACCACGAATGCGTCGATCGCATGATGCCGATGATCTTT
>JBCDJH010000307.1:0-3263 GCA_038747965.1 Pseudomonadota bacterium | reverse complement strand
GGGCTGTGGGCGGCCTTCGCGCTGTTCTTCGTCGCCCGCGCCGCCACCCTGGGCGTCGCGCTACCCGTTGTTCTGCGCCAAGCTGACGCGCGCCCGGCCGCCGTGGTATGATCGCGCCGCCATTGGGGAGGCGAGTATGTCGAGTCAATTCTACGCGTGGTTCACAGTCTTGGTGTTGGGGGCGATCGCCATGTTCAGCGGCGCGCTCGTTGTCCCCGTTGCGGATGTGACAATCGGCGAGGCGGCCGAAGAAACGAGGAGCGACGCGGCTGGGGCCGATAGCGCTCCACCACAGCGCCCCGCCCCCCAAACAAGCCCCAAATCCCGCAGTGAGGCCGAAGGCAGCGCCGGCAACGCGAACCTGCGGATCAACGCGGCGGGCCTCACCATTATCAAAGAGAGCGAGGCGCTGCGTCTTGAGGCCTATCAGTTGGCCGGCCAATGGCTGATCGGCTACGGCCACGCCGCCACGGCCGAGCCCGGCATGGTGATCAGCGAAGCGAAGGCCGAAGAACTCCTCCGCCAGGATCTGCGCACCACCGAAGAGGGCGTGAAACGCGTCGTCACGGTTGCGCTTAATGAGAACGAATTCTCCGCCCTTGTGTCCCTCGCCTACAATCTGGGGATCGGCGGCTTCCAAAAGACCGTGGTGTTCGAACGCATCAACCAAGGCGACCGCATGGGCGCCGCCGACGGGTTCCTCATGCATGACCGCGCCCGCATCGGCGGCGAGCTGAAGTCCCTCCCCCACCTCACCAAACGCCGTGAAAAAGAACGCGCCCTGTTTTTGAAGCCGGTTTAAGAGCCTAAGGGGCTAAGCGCTGATGAAGAAACTGGGCAAAGCCATCGGCCGAAGCCTTGCGCCGATCATTGTCGAGTTCCCGATCGCCGCCGCCGTCCTCCTGCAGCTGGCAGCCATCAGCTGGTATTGGATCGCTGGTTTCTACGCTGCCATTCTCCTACTAACCACCGTACCCGGAAGCCTTATCGTTGGCTTCGCACTCGCGATCCTGGCCCTCTTCGTTAAGAGGGACGCAGCTCGCTGGACGCCCATCGTTGCACTGCTTTCATCCGTAGCCGCATTCGCCGTTGTTCCCTACAGCACCGCTAACATGAGGCTCGATTTTCGGATCAAGAAACCATCAATGATTGAAATCGCGCGCGCCGCGCAGTTCGAAGAGCCAGGTCTTGAGAATGCCGAGGGCGATAGTGCGAAGCGGACCGGACCACGCCCCACCCTGTATCGTCTCCCAGAGCGTAAGAAGTGGCTGGCTAAATCCGGAGACGTATACCTCGTTCAGACCTCCTGCGGCCGCTATGTCTTCTTCCCAACATTTTACGGGATACCCGATGGCGTCTCCGGATTTCTGTACGTCCCAAATTGCGTCGCCGCAGAAGACTTCTCCGGAGACCGGTTCGGCGCTTACTGGACAGACGTCACGGCGCTTGAGGACAACTGGTATTGGATTGCCGGGACCTAACGCTTCATCGAACGCGGGCGCTTTTCATACCAAGCGTAGAAGCGGCTCTTCCGCCTGCCCCCCCCCCGAGAGCACGAGAACGGAAGAGCCGCATGCGCCCCGCACGCGAACGGGTGGCGCAGGAGTTGGGCTGCGCTCACTCAGTAAACGCAGCCCTTACCTGAATTGCTCAACTAGAAGCGGGCGGACACCGAAACGCCGTAGAAACGCGGCTCTCCGGCGATGAAGGTGGGGATACCGAAGATGTCGCCCGTATTGCCCGCGTCGATGATATACTCTTTGTCAAGAACGTTATCGACGAAGACCTCGATGCCGTAGCGCTCGTTGGTCGTATCGAACCGGGCGCGCAGATCCAGAATGCCGTAGGCGTCTTGCAGCTCGTCTTGAATGTTATCGGCGGGCTGAAGGTCTGGGCGGTCGTTGTTGTCGTCGAAGAACACGCGCGACTGCCACACGAAGGTCGGGCGGAACGAAATCCGGCCCGCGGGCACGACGTGGGAGACGTCGGCCCCGACGGAGAAGGCGTGGTCGGGGCTGAGACGGAAGCGATTGTCGGCGAACACCTGGGGCTGGCCTTGGGCTTCATCGTCGAAGCGGCCTCGGTTCCAGGAGTAGTTGGCGAAGAAGTAAGCGTTGTCCGTTGGCTGAACGATCGCTTGGCCTTCAAGGCCGTAGCTGGTGGCGTTGCCCGCATTGATCGTGAGGGGCACCGGTTGGTCTTCGACCTGAATAGAACTCTGGAAGTTCGCATATTCGTAGTAGAAGCCGGAGCCGTCGAGCGCCAGCACACCGTCGAAGAAGACGCCTTTCGCGCCCAACTCGAAGGAGTCGACCGTCTCGGCCGGTAGGGCGATGTCCTCAGCTTCGGCGCCGCCGGCGAGCCCCGCGGCGTTGATCACCTCCGGACGGCGGCCGCGGGCGTAGGACGCGAACACATTCCAATTGTCGTTCACCTCATAGCGCGCGACGAAGCGCCAAGAGAAACCGTCGAACGAGGCGCCATTGGCGATGATGTCGCCATTGTTCGCCGTCGGCGTAATGAAGATGCCGCCGCCGGTGAGCGCGCTCGGTCCGTTCACGAGAAGCGCTTGGGTGGCGGCGCGTTTGTCGTCGTAGGTCCAGCGCCCGCCCGCCGTCAGCTCGAGCCCATCGAAAACTTCGACAGTGACGTCCGCGAAGACGTCGAAGGAATCGGATTCTTCAAAGTTGCTGAATTCTTCCTGGTGGATCGGCTTGAAGGGGATCGGCGGCACGAGCCCGGCGCCAATCAGGCCCTGGATTTGCTGATCAAGCACATCGATCGTCGGCACGTTGAACGGGTCCGTCAAGAGGCCGCCCGTCAGCGCAAAGAACGCCCGCTCGTCATATTGCAGCGGCACCCGCTGTTGGCCTTCCTGGTGGATCCAGGAGCCGCCGAGGAAGCCGCTCACCGGGCCGCCATCTTCAAAAATCAGCCGGAACTCCTGGCTCCATTGCTCGCCGGTCGCGTCCTCCGCAAAAAGGAAGACAGGGAGGCTGAACCCGTCCGGGTCGAAGACTTCGATGGAGTCAAAGCGGCGGAAGGCCGTGATGGAGGTGTAAGACAGCGCGTCCGTCAATGCGCCGTCCAGCAGCAGCGTCGCGCCCCACACTTCCCGGTCGAGCCCGAGATCGCTGTTGTCGTCGATGTCGCCGAAGGCGTTAAGGGCGGCCGGGTTCGACGGATTGAGATCGCCGCCCGGAGGCGCAAACGTGCCCGATTTGAAGGCCGTGCCCGCCGGCGTGTCGTGCTGATAGTTGAGG
>JBCDJH010000306.1:0-3309 GCA_038747965.1 Pseudomonadota bacterium | reverse complement strand
CGACGATCTCCTCAAGCTCGGCGCGGCCGCTGGCGACGCCGTGGATGCGCGGCCCATAGGCCACATTGTCGAAGATCGATTTCGGGAACGGGTTCGGCTTTTGAAAAACGATGCCGACGCGCGCACGCACTTGCACGGGATCGATTTGCGGCGCGTAGATGTCTTCCCCGTCCAGCCGCACGTCGCCCTCCACCCGCGCGCCTTCGACGGTGTCGTTCATCCGGTTCAGCACCCGGAGAAATGTCGATTTTCCGCAACCAGATGGCCCGATGAAAGAGGTGACCGAGCGGTCCCGGATATCGAGATCGACGCCCTTGATGGCCTCGAAGTCGTCATAAAAGACGCGGACGTTGCGGCATTGGAACTTTACGGGGCTCGCCGGGTCTGCGGCTTCTGAGAATTCAACGCGGGATGCGGGCTCTATTCGGTTGTCGTCCGCCATCGGATCACCACTTTCTTTCAAAGCGCGCGCGCAAAAGCGTCGCCGCGAGATTCATCAATACCAAAAAGCCCAGCAACGCTAAGATCGCCGCCGAGGACCGCTCGTAAAAGGCGCGCTCCGCCCCATCCGCCCAAAGGAAGATCTGGACGGGCAAGACGGCGGCGGGATCTGTGAAATTCGTAGGCGGATCGGCGATGAAGGCGACCATCCCGATCATCAGGAGCGGCGCCGTTTCGCCGAGCGCGCGGGCCATGCCGAGGATGGCCCCGGTCAGCATACCTGGGAGGGCCAGCGGCAAGACATGGTGAAACACCGCCTGCGTGCGAGAGGCGCCGACGCCGATCGCCGCTTCGCGAATGGAGGGCGGCACCGCCTTCAGCGCTGAACGCGACGCTATGATGATGGTCGGCAAGGTCATCAGTCCAAGCACCAATCCGCCGACCAGAGACGCCGATCGCGGCAACCCAAAGACGTTAAGCAGCACCGACAGCCCCAAGAGGCCGAAGATAATGGACGGCACCGCCGCCAGATTGTTGATGTTGACTTCGATGAAGTCGGTCAGCCCGTTGCGGGGGGCGTACTCCTCCAAATAGATCGCGGTGGCGACGCCTATCGGAAAAGCGAAGGCGAGGGTGACGGCCATGACCAGAAGCGAGCCGCGCACGGCGCCGGCGAGGCCGGCGATTTCAGGCTCGCGCGAATCCGCATTGACGAACAGCCAGCTGTTGAAAACGGGCTTGAGGCTTCCTTGCGCCCGTAGCGCCCGCGCCCAGGCGATCTGATCGTCGGAGAGCCGGCGTTCGCTTTCAGCCGAGAGGATTTGCGCGATCCGCCAGGGCCCTACGCCGCTCTCGCTGGACGGGCCTTTTATCGCCTCCGCGTCCGGAGGAATGAGCGTCGTCGCTTTCGCGGAAGCGCCGCTCAGTCCCTGCAATTTGAAAACGCCGCCAGCCGCCTCCACCAGGTGCGAAGGCCCCGCGTTCGCCGCCTGCTCGTCTGTTGAGATCTGAACGCCGAACGCGCCCCAGGTGTCGCCGTCAATGCGAAGCGTGACTGTGTCGCCGCGGGCGGTGGGGCGGCCGTAGGGGTCGCCCGAGTCAATCGCCAACGCGCCGCTTCCGCCAATCTCAGTCACAGCGCGCGCTTCGCGCTTAAAGAACTGATCCACATCGTCGGACGCCGGCGTTGTCACGGTGATCCGGCCGCCGAGGCGGGAGGGATCTTCTAAGACCTCATCACGAAGGTCGAGGCCGGCGAAGGGGTTGAGCAATTTGTAGAGCTCACGCAGATCGCGCGGTTCTGTGACGCCCGGAAACCGTTCGGACAGAAACAGCCGCGCGAGCGCGCCATAACTGCCGAACTGGAGAGCCGCCTCGTCCCGCTCGTCCGTGGCGAAGATCAGATCTTCGCGCGCTTCGACGCTGATGGTCACCGCATGTTGGCGGAAGGCGGCGAGGCCGGTCTGCATGACGCTGACGACGAGGATCGCAAGGGCGCCCACGGCCACCAGGATGGCGGCGATCCCGTAAAGGCGAAAGCGCGCTTCGGCGCGCCTGCGCGCAGCCCGCCGGGCGTCGAGGCGCGCGCGGCGCTGGTGGGCCCCGTCTGGCGCTGCGCTGGTGATGGCGGCCTGGTCAGTCATATTTCTCTCGGTACTTCTGAACCACGCGCAGCGCGATGATGTTGAGGCCTAAGGTGAGCAGGAACAAAACCAAGCCAAGGGCGAAGGCGGATAGCGTCTTGGCGCTGTCGAATTCCTGGTCGCCCGTCAGCAGAGTGACGATTTGGACGGTGATGGTGGTGACGTCTTCCAACGGATTGGCCGTCAGCTGACCGCGTTTGCCCGCCGCCATCACGACGATCATAGTCTCGCCGATGGCGCGGCTCGCCGCCAACAGCAGAGCGCCGACAATGCCCGGAAGCGCCGCCGGCGCGATAACGAGCCGGATCGTCTCCGACTTTGTCGCGCCTATTGCGTAGGAGCCGTCCCGCAGCGCCTGCGGCACCGCAGTGATCACATCGTCCGCCAGGGACGAAATAAAGGGCACAATCATGATCCCCATGACGAGGCCGGCCGCTAGCGCGCTCTGGGTCGCAACGTCGAGCCCAATGCCAGCGGCCGCTTCGCGAATGAAGGGCCCGACGGTGAGGAGGGCGAAGAAGCCGTAAACAACGGTCGGCACGCCGGCCAGGATTTCAACCACGGGCTTTGCGAGCCGCCGCGCTCTGGGGCTCGCGTATTCGGCCAAGTAAATCGCGGAAAACAGCCCAACGGGCGTCGCCACCAAAAGCGCGATCACGGTGATCATCAAGGCGCCTGCAAACAAGGGCACGGCGCCGAACGAACCAGATTGCCCCACCTGATCTTCGCGAAGCGCCGTTTGCGGGCTCCAATTCAGGCCGAACAGAAAGTCCGTCGCCGGCACCCGCGCGAAAAAGCGGCTCGCCTCAAAGAAGAGCGAGAGAACGATGCCGAGCGTCGTCAGGATCGCGATGCTGGAGCAAACGACCAAAAGAATGGTGACGGCCCGCTCGACGATATTGCGCGCGCGAAGCCCTGCGTGGATGCGCGCCCGCGCAATGGCGAGCCCCACGGCCGCGGCGCCGAGGATCAGCGCTCCGGCGATCAGCGCTCCGTAGGCGTTGAAGGTTCGATACGCCTCCGCGGCGGCTTGCAGGGCGGGGGACGAGGGTTGCGTCGCCGGCCCGGTTCCTTGGGCGAGGCCGCGGGCTGCGCTTAGAAACTGCGCGCGTTCTTTACCATCTCCGATGTCCCCGCCCGCGGAGGCCGCGGCGAACCAATCGGCAAGGGCGCCGCCGGCGACAAGCCACACCACATATAAAATGAGGAGTGTAGTCTTTCCCGT
>JBCDJH010000305.1:0-3317 GCA_038747965.1 Pseudomonadota bacterium | reverse complement strand
TGTGCGTCTGGTGGAAACCGGCGCGTCTTAAGGCCAAGATCGAAACCGCACCCAGCGGAGCCAAGCGTCTCCCCCGGGGGTCAGGGCTCCGGATGGACCGGGTAGAAGTAGGCGAACATAGCGGCTGAGGCGGCGAGAAATGCTCCGTAAACGGCCAGCCGCGTTATCGATGCGCCGTTCTTCAGCGCCATATGGAACGCCGCCGCCATGGTCGCGCTGGCCTGCGCGCTCATAAAGCCAGCGTCCGGCCAAATACTGAGGCCGGCGAGCACAGCCATATGGACGCCGAGCCTAAGGCCGCCGATGAGCCCAGTTAGGCGGACATCTGGTAGCCAGGGGTGGAGGTTGCGATCTTCTTCTCGGCGTCGTTCATGTCGGCTTCGACGTCGGCGAAGAGGGGCGTTGAGAGGTACCGCTCGCCCGTGTCCGGCAACATGCAAAGGACGGTGGAGCCGGCCTCCGCCGCCTCGCAGATCTGCATCGCGCCGGCGAAGGTGGAGCCGCCGGAGATGCCGGTGAAGATCCCTTCTTTCTGCGCAAGCTCTTCCGCCCATTTGACGCCGTCCGCGCCGGGCGTCGCGACGATTTTGTCGATGACGCCTTTCTCAAGCGCTTCTTGGGCGACGAGGGGGATAAAGTCCGGGCTCCAGCCCTGAATGGGATGCGGCTTCCATTGCGGGTGGCTGGTTGCCGGGCCGCCGTTCGCCTCGCGCGCTTGGGCTTCGCCGCTCTCCATCATCGGGGCTTCCGGCGGCTCGCAGACGATGATTTTGGTTTCGGGGCGTTCGGCTTTGAGGACGCGCGAGACGCCGGCGAGGGTGCCGCCGGTGCCAAAGCCCGTCACCCAATAATCCAGCCGCGCGCCTTGGAAATCCTCAACGATTTCCCGCGCTGTCGTGCGCTCATGCATGTCGGCGTTGGCGGGGTTTTCGAACTGGCGGGTGCGGAACCAGCCATGGGCCTCGGCGAGTTCCTCGGCCTTCTTCACCATGCCGGTGCCGCGCTCCGCCGCCGGGGTGAGAACGACCTGCGCGCCCAGGAAGCGCATGAGCTTGCGCCGCTCGACGCTGAAGGTCTCCGCCATCGTGATGACCAGCGGATAGCCTTTTTGGGCGCAGACCATAGCGAGGCCGATGCCGGTGTTGCCGCTGGTCGCCTCCACGACCGTTTGGCCGGGCTTTAAGGAGCCGTCTTTCTCCGCCGCCTCAATCACGCCGAGCGCCAGCCGGTCTTTCACCGAGCCGAGCGGATTAAACGCCTCCACCTTGACGTAGAGGTCCACATGGGACGGGGCGAGGCGATTGATTTTGACAACGGGCGTCGAGCCGATCGTCTCCAGGATATTCGCAAAACGCGCCATTCGGCATTCTCCTTAGCTGTCGCGCGCGGCGCGGCGCTGGAGACCGGAGCGGACGCTTACGCCTTGAGGGCGAAGACTTTCACGCTCGCTGCGTAGGCGTTCACATCGTGGGCTCTCAGCGTCGCGAGCAGGCCGGCGTGCACATCCGGGGAGGGCTCCGCCTCCGCGGGGGCGCAGCAGCTCTCCACGGCGGGCGCGCAGCAGGCGGCCTGGCCGTCGATTTCCCCATAAGCGTTCAAATCGGCGCCAGCGTCAACGATATCGATATTGCCGAAGCCAGCGCCCTTTAGGCCCTCCGCATACGCTGCGAACGGGATCGCCCCGGCGATGCAGCCGACAAAGGCGTCAAGGCTGGCTTTCAGATCCTCCGGCAAGGGCGCCTTGAGCGCGATGTCGCTCACCGCCAGCCGTCCGCCCGGCTTCAACACGCGAAAAATCTCAGCGAACGCGGCCGGTTTATCTGGGCACAGATTAAGGACGCAATTGGAGATGACGCAATCGACGGAAGCGTCGGGAAGCGGCATCCGCTCGATTTCGGCCAGATGGAACTCCACATTGTCATAGCCGCCCGTGGCCGCGTTCTCGCGGGCGCGCGCAAGCATGTCTTCCGTCATGTCGACGCCGATGGCGCGGCCCTCAGGACCTACGGCTTTTGCGGCGAGAAAGACATCCAGACCGCCGCCGCAGCCAAGATCGAGCACCGTCTCGCCCGGACGCAGGCTCGCCGTCGCCGTCGGGTTGCCGCAAGAGAGGCCAAGATTGGCTTCATCGGGGATCGCTGCGAGGTCTTCGGCGCTGTAGCCGAAGGCGGCGGCGATGCGCGCTGCGCCTTCAGGGTCGACGGCGCTGCGGGCGGTCGCGCCATAGCTGGTCTTCACAGCGTCTTTCAAGGCGTCAGTCACGGCGTCTGGCTCCCACTCAGTCAACTCGGCTGCGGGGTGTGACACATGCGGGGCGTCGCCACCAGGGCGGGCTCATCAACATAATGCGAGGCATGCGTGTCTTGACAGCAGGGCGGGCGTTGGCGCAGCGAAGGATATGTCAAAAGGCTCCTCCCATACGCCCCGCGGGCGACGGCCGAAAAAGCCGCGCAAAGCCACCGACGTCGCCCGGACGGCCCTGGGCGCGGAGCCGGAGAAGCGCGGCCGCAAAGCGCCCGCGCCTTCGGCCGGGAGCCAGCCGGGGGTGAGCGGCGACGCGGACGCGCCGGCGCGGGGCGACCTCAAAGTGCGGGTGAAAACGGCGCGGGGCCGCAAGCTCTCATCGACCCGGTGGCTTCAGCGCCAGTTGAACGATCCTTACGTGGCGCGGGCGAAAGCCGCCGGCTATCGCTCGCGGGCGGCGTTCAAACTGATCGGCCTGGACGAAGCGTTCGGCTTGCTGAAGCCCGGCGCGCGGGTGGCCGATATTGGCGCTGCGCCTGGAGGCTGGTGCCAGGTGGCGGCGGAGCGCGTCGGCGCCGCCGGCCATGTGGTGGGGATCGACATCACGCCGATGGAGCCCTTGCCCGGCGTCCAACTCATTGAAGGCGATTTCCTCGATCCCGCCATTCAAGCTGAGACCGAGGCGGCGCTCGGCGGCCCGGCGGATGTGGCGGTCTCAGACATGGCGGCGCCGTCCTCCGGCCATAAAGCGACGGACCATTTACGGATTATCGCGCTTTGCGAAGCGGCCCTCGATTTCGCTGAAGTCGCGCTCCGACCGGGCGGCGCGTTCGCCGCGAAAGTTCTCCAAGGCGGGGCGGACGGCGAATTGCTGCAAAGGATGAAACAGGGGTTCGCACGGGTTCGCCACTTCAAGCCGCCGGCCAGCCGCTCCGACTCAGCGGAGATGTATGTGGTGGCGACCGGGTTTCGCGGCGGCGAGGGCGCGGCGGACGGAGACCACGAAGCGCCGGGCGGCGCGTAACGAAGCGAGGAGTTTATGGAGATCCGAGAGGCCTACACTTTTGACGATG
>JBCDJH010000304.1:0-3327 GCA_038747965.1 Pseudomonadota bacterium | reverse complement strand
GTGGGCTTCGACACGCCGCGCTCCCTCGGCGAAGGGGAGGCGGGCGGCCGCGTCGCTGCGCCAATCTTCCGTGACTTCATGCTGGACGCGCTCGCCAATGAGCCGGCGACGCCGTTCCGTATCCCGAGCGGCATTCAGCTCATTCGGGTCGACGCCCAGAACGGCCGGCCTGTTTCCTTCGACGGCCAGAATGTCATCCTCGAAGCCTTCAAGGTGGAGAACGGCTTGTCGGAGGAGAACGGCGACCTGCTCGGCGGGCCCGGCGGCATCGCCCAGGAGAATGGCGATCAATCCGACGCGGGGCTCGGCGGCCTCTACTAAAGGCCCCACCGCCGCCCTTCTCTGCGCGCACGCTTTTGCTTTGCGAAGAGCGGCGCTTTCCCCTAAACCTGCGCCTCTTCACCGAAGGAGCCGACGAGCCCATGCGCGCCGAGATCGCCAGCCTTATCGACCAAATCAAGCAGTCGGCGGAACTGCTGAGGAGGCGTCTTTGACGTCGGCGCCGCCGAAACCCGTCTTGCTGAGCTAAACGACAAGGCCGAAGACCCGCAGCTGTGGGACGATCCGGCTACCGCCCAGGAGCTGATGCAAGAGCGCACGCGGCTTGACCAAGCGCTCACCCAAATCCGCGACCTGGAGCAAGATCTCGCAGACAATTCAGAAATGGCCGAGTTGGCGGAGGCCGAGGGCGACGAAGAGCTCTTGGGCGAAGCGCAATCGGCGCTTGAAGCCTTGCGCGACGCCGCCGGCCGGGCGGAGCTGGAAGCGCTGCTCTCCGGCGAGGCTGACGGCAATGATTGCTATCTCGAGGTGCACGCCGGCGCTGGCGGCACAGAAAGCCAGGATTGGGCGGAAATGCTCACGCGCATGTATGTGCGCTGGGCGGCGGGCCGTGGCTTTAAGACCCAGATCATTGAAGAACAGCCAGGCGAGGAAGCGGGCGTCAAATCCTCAACGCTTTTGATCAAAGGGCAAAACGCCTACGGATGGTCGAAGACCGAATCCGGCGTGCACCGCCTGGTGCGCATTTCACCCTTCGATTCAAACGCCAAGCGCCACACGAGCTTCGCCAGCGTCTGGGTCTATCCAGTGATCGACGATCGTATTGAGATCGAGGTGAGCGAGGCGGATGTGCGCATCGACACCTACCGCGCCAGCGGCGCCGGCGGGCAGCATGTGAACACCACCGATAGCGCGGTGCGCATCACCCATATCCCGACCGGCATCGTCGTTCAGTGCCAAAACGAACGCTCCCAGCATAAGAACCGGGCGACGGCCTGGAATATGCTCCGCGCCCGGCTTTATGAGGCTGAGCTGCAGCGACGGGAAGAAGAAGCCCAGAACGCCGCGGAACAAAAGACCGACATCGGCTGGGGCCACCAAATCCGCTCCTACGTGCTGCAGCCCTACCAGATGGTGAAGGACCTGCGCACCCAGGTGGAAAGCGGCAACCCCTCTGCGGTGCTCGACGGCGACCTCGACCAATTCGTCTCCGCCGCGCTCGCCGCCCGGGTAGGCGCGAACGACTGACGGGGCGCGGCGGCGTCAGTGGCGGCTGAGGCGGCCCTCGGCCTCCCAAAACGCTTTCGCCTCGCGGAAGTCCGGATCGCTCACAAACGCATCGCTTGGCTCAAGGCCGTCCACCGCGCAAAGGGCGTAGGCGATGTATTTGACGACCAGCGGGCGCGAGAAATACGCGGTGTGAACAAGCTCGTCCCAGCTCAGCGCATCATCGACGGCGCGGGCGATCTCTGGATCGGCGGCCCCTTCGCGCCGTAACGTCAGGATACGCCGCATACGCGCAAGCGTTTGGGCGGCTGCCTTGCTGGTCGCGGCGGTGAGATCCGCATTGACGCTGTCAGGAAGCGGCGAGGGGGGCGCAAAGCCCGGCGGCGCCGGGGAAACCGCCTTCGCCCGCTCGGCCCGAACATCTTGCCCAAGCGCTTGGGCGCGAACGGCGCGGTTGAAGATCCGGTTGAGCAGCGGCGTCAGCAGCGGCAGCAAGATCCACCGCGCGAACGCGATCACGGCGAGATACGCCGCAAAGGCGAAAAACAGCACCACAAACGGAAATCCGCGCAAGAGATTGTAGTAACGCTCGCGCGTGAGCTCCAACTCCACCGCCTTATCGCAGGAATTCGCGGCCCAAGCTTCGCTTTCCGCTACGTCCGGCGCATTGCCGGACTGCTCCACCAAGTCGGTGCAGGCGTCAATCTGACTCTGCGGCGCAGATAGTCCGTAATCATAGTAGATGGGGCTGGCGCGGGCGATGTCGTTGTTCGTGAAGGCCAGCGTCGACGGTAGGAAGACGATTGAGCCGTAAACCGCGACGAGAAGCGCGGCCACAAGAACGGCGATGCGCACCAACTCATCGATAATCGGCGCGATGGGAAGCGAAACCCGCGCGGTATGCAGCGTCTCTAGCCCGTTGATGGCTTCGTCATCCCGATCCCAAACGCCCGTCCATCTGTCTTCAAACCAATCGACAAACCGCCGACGCGCCCGCTTGGTCAGCCGGCGACCGCCACGGGCGTCCGGCCCCCAAATCAAAACAACCGCGATCGCCAGCATCGGCGCATAGATCGCCGACACCGCCGCGAGGTTGCGCCAGTCCACGTTCTCGCCAAGCGCGATCAGCGAGGCGACGAAGGGAACGTTGATCGCCAGCCGCGCCAGCAAGGCCGACAGCACAATGAACGCGATCTGCCCAAAAAAACCAATCCGATTGAAAATGAAAGGCTTGCGGGCTTGATCGATAAAGGGCGCGCCAATGGTGAGCCAACCGCGCAGCCCCTCCAAGCGGGCGCGCTCCGCCGCGGCTTGCTGCAAGGCCTCCCCGATCACGGAACCCCCGTGGCTGTGGCCTATCGCGACGACGGGCTCATCGCCCCCGGCGCGCAGGCGCGCCAGCAAATCGCAGCCGGCGGCGCGTCGGTCGGCGGCGCTGTTGGCGCCGCTCCAACGAAATGGCTCAAGCGTGATTGCGCCGCCCGGGACGCGCAGCAGCTGATTGAGTTGCGCCTCAAACGACCCGCCACGTCGCCACCACAGATCGCCCTCGGCGTCCTCTGCGCCGTCATTGGTGCCATGCACCGTTAAAATGATCACGTGACGCCCCCCAACCCCCTGCGCACCTCAGCACCGTAGCCTGGCGGCCCGCGCGAAGGAAGCGCGGGGCGACGGGCTAGGGCGACGGGCTGGGGCGCTCGCCGTCCAAAGCGGAGCGCAGCCAGGGGACCATCTCCGAGACCACGCGGTCGAGCGTCTCCGGTCCCTCGAACGCGCCGAAGATGTGGTCGGTCATGTAGACCTTCATCTCGCTCGGCC
>JBCDJH010000303.1:0-3330 GCA_038747965.1 Pseudomonadota bacterium | reverse complement strand
GGTTCCCCTCGGGGGGGGGGGGGGCGGGGGGTGTGGGCCGGCCTGGGTCGAATGGACCGCTTGCGGAAAGGGCGCGATGTTTGAGAGCTTAGGCGACCGGCTTGGCGATGTCTTCGAACGCTTGCGCGGCAAGGGCGCGCTGAGCGAGCAAGATGTTTCCGCCGCCATGCGCGAAGTGCGCGTCGCGCTGCTTGAGGCCGACGTGGCGCTGCCCGTCGCCAAGGACTTTATCGCCAAGGTGAAGGAGCGCGCCGTCGGCCAAGAAGTGCTCCGCTCCGTCACGCCGGGCCAGCAGGTCGTCAAAATCGTCCATGACGCTTTGGTCGATATGCTGGGCGGCGAAAACGACGAAGCGGGCAAACTCAACCTCGCCGCGACGCCGCCGGTTCCGGTCTTGATGGTGGGCCTACAAGGCTCCGGTAAAACGACGACCACGGCGAAAATCGCCCGCAGGCTCCAGCGCAAGGACAAAAAGAAAGTCCTGATGGCGTCGTTGGACACGCGCCGCCCCGCCGCCCAGGAGCAGCTGAAGATCCTCGGCGAACAGGCGGAGGTGGACAGTTTGCCGATCATCGCCGGCCAACAGCCAACGGATATCGCCGCGCGCGCCCTCCAGGCGGCGCGCCTTGGCGGCTATGACGTCGTGATGCTGGATACCGCCGGCCGGCTTTCCATCGACGAAGCCTTGATGGGAGAAGTGGCGGACATCCACCGCATCGCCGAGCCTGTTGAAACCCTCCTTGTCGTCGACAGCCTCACCGGTCAGGACGCGGTTTCGACCGCAGAGAAATTCAAAGCGCGCCTGCCGGTCTCTGGCGTCGTGATGACGCGGGTGGATGGCGACGGGCGCGGCGGCGCGGCCCTCTCCATGCGGGCGGTGACGGGCGCGCCCATCAAGCTCATTGGCGTCGGCGAAAAGCTCGACGCGCTTGAGGATTTCGATCCCTCCCGCATCGCCGGGCGTATTCTCGGGATGGGCGACATTGTCTCCCTCGTTGAGAAAGCCTCAGAGGAGATCGACGAGAAGAAAGCGGCGAAGCTCGCCAAGAAAATGACCAAGGGCCAGTTCGATCTTGACGATCTGGCCGATCAATTCCGCCAGATGCGCAAGATGGGCGGCATGCAGAGCATCATGGGACTGATGCCCGGCATGGGGAAAATGAAGAAGCAGGTGGAGGCGGCCGGTTTTGGCGAAAAGGAGATTATTCGCCAGGAAGCCATCATCAGCTCCATGACGAAGCAAGAGCGCAAGTCGCCGAAGCTTCTCAACGCCTCCCGCAAGCGCCGTATCGCCCGGGGCGCGGGCGTTGAGGTGGCGGATGTGAACAAGCTTCTAAAAGCGCACCGTCAGATGGCGGACATGATGAAGAAGCTCGGCAAGGGCGGCATGAAGGGCTTGATGAACGCCCTCGGCGGCCCAGGTGGTCCAGGCGGCATGCCGGGTCTCGGCGGCGGGTTGCCAGGCGGCGGCCTCCCTGGAGCCGGCGCCCAGCCCCCAGGCGGCCTGCCTGGCCTTGGCGCCCCCGGCGGTCTCCCAGGCCTCGGCGGCGGACTGCCAGGACTTGGCGGCGGGAAGAAAAAGAAGTGAGCGATTTCGAGGGCCCGCCTCCGTCATTCGCCGGCTTGACCGGCGAAGCCATGGCGGCGACGTGCACGGAACAGAGAGATGGATCCGCCGACCAAGTCGGCGGATGACAACGCAAGAGATTCGATAAGGAGAAAATATCATGGCGTTAAAGATCAGATTGGCGCGGGGTGGGGCGAAGAAGCGGCCTTTTTACTCCGTGGTCGTGGCGGATGTGCGCAGCCCGCGCGATGGGCGCTTCATCGAAAAGGTGGGCA
This sequence comes from Pseudomonadota bacterium, assembly GCA_038747965.1. GTDB lineage: Bacteria > Pseudomonadota > Alphaproteobacteria > Caulobacterales > Parvularculaceae > JBCDJH01. Next base: position 1,488 of record JBCDJH010000303.1, on the reverse strand, counting down.
CGTACAATCCGCTGCTCGGCAAAGAGGACGAGAAGCGCTTCACCTTTAAGGAAGACCGGGTGCGCCATTGGTTGGGCGTGGGCGCGAAGCCGACCGAGCGGGTCGCGCGGTTCTTGAGCTACGCCGGCGTTGTCGAATGGAAGCACGGCGACAATCCGAACAAGGCGAAACCGGGCGCGAAAGCGCTGGAGCGGATTGAAGAGCGCAAGCAAAAAGAAGAAGACGCCAAAGCCGCCGCTGAGGCCGCCGCCGCTGAAGCGGAAAGCACCGAAGCGCCTGCCCAAGAGGCCCCCGCGGCGGATGCGCCGTCTGAGGACGCTCCGGCCGAAGAAGCGGCCAGCTAGGCGGCGCTGCGCCGTTGTCGCCGTCGGGGCCTCAAGAGACGTCCGGCGCCGGCAAGCGCGTGTGTTTGGGCGCGTTCGCCGGCGCTTACGGCGTGCGCGGCGAGGCGCGCATTAAAGCCTTCACGGACGACCCGCTCAGCGTCGGCGCCTACGGTCCGCTAGAGGATGAAGCGGGCGGCCGCCAATTCACCATCGAAAGCGCGCGTCCTCTAAAGGGGGACTTCATCGCGGCGCGGGTGGCTGAAATTCCCACCCGCGAGGCGGCGATGGCGCTGAAAGGCGTGCGCCTCTATGTGGACCGAGCGCGGCTGCCGGAGCCCGACGACGCCGACGAGTTCTACTTTGAGGATCTGGTCGGCCTCGCCGTCCAACATGTGGACGGGCGCGCCTTTGGGCGGGTGAAAAGCGTGCTCTCCCAAGGCCCCACCGATCTCATCGAGATCTGGCGCATCCCCGGTCTGCGCGGCTCTCACTTTCTGCCCTTCACGAAAGACGCCGTCCCCGAAGTCGATGTCGCTGGCGGGCGTTTGGTTGTCGACCCTCCCCTCGGGCTGATTGAGTCCGATGACGACGACGAGGGCCCAGGCGGAGGTTAAGGCAGCACCGCGTAGCCGGCCATAAAGCGCAAGAACAGCAACACAGAGATCATCGCTCCGCCGACCACCGGCATGGGTTTCAGCGCGAACGAGTAGAGCGCTGAAACCGCGAAGAAGAGGGCGACGCCAATCGCGGCCGCGCCCGTGGTGAAGGCGCTGGCGACCAACGCCAACAGCAACAGCGCGCCGATGGCGACCGCGGCGGTAAAGCACGGGATCACCCCCGCCGCCAGCGGCCGCGCGCGGGTTCTTGCGTCGCCCGCCCGGCGATCAACGTCCAGATCGAGGAGATCGTTGAGGAGGTAGCCGGCGGACGCCGCGCCGCACAGGGCGATGAACGCCGCGAGCCCATCCGCCAAAACCGCCGGATTGGCGAGCTGACCGGCGATGGCGATCGGCGCGAACACCAATCCGTTTTTAATCCAGCGTGGGGCGCGCAGGGCCTCCAGCCAGTCTTGTCCGCTCGGCTGAGGGACGTCGAAGGTGGCTTCAACCTCAACGCCTTGCGGCACGAAGGCCCGTAGTTTTTCAGGTTCCCCCACCAAAAT
>JBCDJH010000302.1:0-3334 GCA_038747965.1 Pseudomonadota bacterium | reverse complement strand
TCTTGCGCCACCCTGTTGAACAGTCCGAGCACGATCGGCGGCACGCTCGCCGCCAACATCCGAAACGCTTCCAGCCGCGCCAACGCCGATTTGAGGCCGGAGCGCTCCACCAAATCAAAATAGGCGGACACCGCTTCCACACTCGTCTGTGCGCCCACTTGCGTGTCGATAGGCCCCAGAACCCCGGCGGGCCCCATGACGATTTCGTCGGCGCCGAGGCTGATCTTGGTCCCGGCGCTCATTGCCCGCGACGGGATCAGCACGCTGAAGGGACGATCTCCCAAAAACTCCCGCAGCATCGAGACGAGCCGCCAGGGCATCACCGCTACGCCGCCATTGGTGGCCAGCAGCAGATCCAACTTGCGGGGATTGGAGCGCATCACGAGACGCACGTGGCGCTCAATCGCCCGCACATCCTCCCATTCCACATGGGACGACAGGCCCTCGCGGTCGCCGGTGACATAGGCGATCACCCGTGAGCCGCGCTTCAGCTCGATGTCCCTGATTAGCTCCAGCCGCTCGTTGTCGAGCGGCGCGGATTCCAGCGCAACCGCGTCGCGCCGACCTTTTTCCCCCATGGGCGATCTCCGATGACCCCACCAGCGCCCTTAGTAGCCTGTGGGACAGGGCGCGGAAAGGCGCGATTTAGCTGCGCGTTTCATGGCGCGCGGCCAATGGCTTTTTGGTTTGGGGGTACGACCGCTCTAGGAGGCCGCATCCTCCGCCGCCGCTTCGTCGGCGACGCCGGCCGTGGGGCGGAAGGAGAGCGCGACCCCGTTGTTGCAATAGCGCAGCCCCGTGGGCGCCGGGCCGTCCTTGAAAACATGGCCTTGATGGCCGCCGCATCGGGCGCAGTGGTACTCGGTGCGTGGATAGACCAGCTTGAAGTCCGTCTTGGTCTCGATCCGGCCAGGGATAACGTCGAAAAACGACGGCCACCCGGTGCCGCTGTCAAACTTCTGGTCGGAGGTGAAAAGCTCCAGGCCGCAGCCGGCGCAAGCATAGACGCCCGCCCGTTTTTCATCGTTCAAGGGGCTCGTGAAGGGCCGCTCCGTGCCTTCTTTACGCAGCACGCGAAACTGGTCGGGCGTCAGCCGCGCCCGCCATTCCTTTTCGCTTAAGGCCCACTTTTCCTTATCGGCGGCGGTGACGCCGCCGGCCGCTTCGTCCGAGGCTGCGCGTGACACAATCAACGCCCCCATCAGGCCGAGCGCGCCCGCGCCGGCGATAAACTGTCGTCTTGCAAACATAGTGATCCTCTCCGTTGGGGCGAACCTAGGCGGTGAGGCGGCTCGGCGCACCCAACGATATTACAAGACCGCGTGAGGCGAGGCGGTTCAGCTGACGCTCGCCCAACTCGCGAGGACGAGGCCGACAAACAAGATTGCGCCGAAATCCCGGTTGGAGCGAAACCGCCGCAAGCAATCAGCGGGGTCGTAGATGTCGAGCCCGACGGCCTGCCAGGCGAGATGCGCGCCGCCGAGCGCGACGGCCGCGAAATAGATGGAGGGGGCGTCCGCCGCGACGCCGGCCAGCGCGAAACACGCCGTCGCGATCCCATAAAAGCCAATGAGCCAGGGCGGCGTGTCGGCCCCAAGCTTAAGGGCCGTCGACTTCACGCCGATGAGGGCGTCGTCTTCCTTGTCTTGATGCGCGTAGATCGTGTCATAGCCGAGGGTCCAGAAGACGCCGCCCACGTAAAGGAGAAGCGCCGGCGCGGCGAGGTCGCCCGTCACCGCCGTCCAGGCCATCAGCGCGCCCCAATTGAAGGTGAGGCCGAGCCACGCCTGCGGCCAATAAGTGACCCGCTTCATGAAGGGGTAAGCTGCGACAATGCCGAGGGAGACGAGCCCCAGCAGGATCGTCCGCTGATTGAATTGCAAAAGGACGAGCAAGCCGATCAAGCTGAGGGCGACGAGGAACGCCCAGCCGCTCCAAACGCTGGCGGCGCCGGACGCAATCGGGCGGTTCGCTGTGCGCGCCACCTTCGCGTCGATGTCGCGGTCGATAATGTCGTTATAGACGCAGCCGGCGCCCCGCATCGCCGTCGCTCCGACGACGAACAGAATAAGGAACCACAGATTTGGCGCGCGCTCGCCGAGCGAGATCTGCGCCAGCGCCATCGACCAGAGGCAGGGCCAGAGCAGCAGCCACGTGCCGATCGGCCGATCCGCGCGCGCGAGCCGCAGATAGGGACGCAAGGCCGCCGGCGCCCGGCGGTCCACCCAGTTGGATGGGGCCGCATCGGCAATGGCGTCCTTTGGGGCGCTGTGCTCGGTGGCGCTCATGGCGGCGGCTCCTTCCTCGTTGCGCTGATGATATAGTTGGTGCGGCCCGCGGCGTCGATCGCCGCGCCCATAGAATAAGGAGTGAAACCATGCCGTCATCGTCCCCCTGGCCGGATTTGTCCTATGCGCGTTTTGGCCCCACGGGTCAGAGCCTCCATATGTGGTCGCAGATTGTGGGTAAGTTCCGTTTGGCGCAGACGCCCTGGATCAACCATTCCTGGCAGGCGACGTCTTACGTCGGGGCGAGGGGGCTTGGCAGCTCGCTCATCCCTGGCGCGCCGAATGCGTTTGAGGTCAATTTCGATTTTATCGACCATCGCCTGGACATCCTCTCCAGCGATGGGAGGCGGGACGGCTTCGCCCTTGAGGCGATGAGCGTCGCCGACTTTTACGCGGCGTTTCGCGAAACGCTGGAGCGCATCGGCGCGCCGGCTGATATTCACGGCGCACCCAACGAAGTGCCGGACGCCACGCCTTTTCGCGAGCGGACGGACCCCGGGGCGTACTCGCCAGAGGCCGCCGCCGACTTCCACCGCGCGCTGGTCTCCATCGACGCTGTCTTCAAGCGGTTCCGAACGGCCTTCCTTGGAAAGGTCAGTCCGGTGCATTTTTTCTGGGGCAGTTTCGATCTGGCGGTCACCCGCTTTTCAGGCCGCCGGGCGCCGCTTCATCCAGGCGGGTTTCCTTCGCTGCCTGATGAGGTGACGCGGGAAGCCTACTCCCATGAGGTAAGCTCCGCGGGCTTCTGGCCGGGTGGGCTTGGAGCCGATGGCGCGCCGCAGGAGGCGATTTTTTACTCCTACGCTTATCCGACGCCGGACGGCTTCTCGAAGAAGCCCGCCGGCGCGCCCGCCGGACGATATGACGAGGGCCTCGGAGAGTTCGTTCTCCCCTACGCGGCCATTCGCGAAGCCGCCGCGCCGGAAGACGATCTGATGGCCTTCCTCCAGGCCACCTACGCCGCGGCTGCGGACCTTGCCGAATGGGACCGGCCCGAGCTTGAATGCGGGCTCGGGCGCCCCGGCGTTCCGCGTGCGCTCTAACCT
>JBCDJH010000301.1:0-3340 GCA_038747965.1 Pseudomonadota bacterium | reverse complement strand
CCCGACCCGAACGTCGGCCGAAGCGCCGTCCGAAGAGCCGCAAGATCCGAGTGTCGCGCTGTCCTTCCGGAGCGTCGAATGAAAAGCCGGCGCACCCCCTCGACACAGCGGCGGACACTTGTCAGAAGCCTTTGCCAACGGAAACGAGGGAACCGGACGGGGGCGGCACGACGATGATCTGGCTTGCGGGCCAAATGTGGGCGTTGCTGCTGGCTGCGTTCCTATTGGGAATTGGCGCCGGCTGGTGGTTTTGGGGCGCGCTTGGCGGCCAATTCGCAGTTTTGCGGCGGCGGCTAGAGGCGCTTGAGGCGGAAAACCGAGCGCTGCGCACGCGCAGCGGCAATGGGCCGACCGACGTTGAAGATCAGTCCCCGTCGCCCCCCGAATCGCCCGTGTCCGATAGAACCGAACGGATCGCGACGTCGCCCGTCAACATGCGATGAACGGGGCACTTGTCGGCGATTTCCAGAATCCGGTCGCGTTGCTCGGGCGATAGGTCGCCCTCGAACCGCGCTTCTTTCACCAAGCTTTTCAGGACATGCGCATCCTGCTGGACATCGGGATCCGGGCGGACCCGAACGCGGGCGCGCTCAAGCGGCCAACCTTTTCGATCCGCGTAAAGCCGAGCCGTGATGGAGGCGCAAGCCGCGAGCGCCGCCTCCACCACCCGCGTCGGATTGGGGCCGAGATCGTTTCCGCCGTCGCCAACGCCGCCGTCAATCGTGAACGTGTGCCCACCGACGGTGACGGCCTGAGCGAGCCGCCCTTCGCCCGACTCCCTCGAAATCGCCCAGCCCTCGGCGGCGTCCGCAGCGTCTTCGCGCGCCGCCTTAGCTGTTGCGTTCTCGTCGGCGCTGTCCCCGCCGATGAACCGCCCGGCCCATGCGCTGAGCACGCCCGCCGCATACTCCGCATCGGCGGGGCGGGAGAGCAAATGATCCGCATCGTCGAGGCTGACAAAGCTCTTCGGATGCTTCGCCGCCACAAAGATGCGGGTCGCGTGATCAACGCCGACGGTCTCATCCAACGGCGCGTGCATAACGAGTAAGGGGCGCTTCAGAGACGCCGCCGCTTCCGTCACCTTTTGCTGAGCCAAATCGTCGAGGAATTGCTTGCGGATCTGAAATGGGCGACCTGCAAGGGACACCTCGGCCGATCCTTGCTGGGAAATCTCCTCCAGCTTGTCGCCGAAGTTCATCGCCACATGCTCGGCTTCGGCTGGCGCGCCGATGGTTGCGACCGCGCGCACTTCGGGCAAGCGAGCGGCGGCGATGAGCGTCGCAGCGCCGCCAAGGCTGTGCCCCACCAGCAGCTCCGGCGTCATTCCCCGCTCCTTCATGAAGGAGGCGGCTTGCACCAAATCCTCCACGTTGGAGCTGAAGTTGCTGCTGGAGAAATCGCCGCCCGAATTGCCAAGGCCGGTGAAGTCAAACCGCAAAACGCCGAAGCCGCGCGCAGCGAGCGCCCGCGACACCCGGCGGGCGGCGGCGACGTCTTTGGAGCAGGAAAAACAATGGGCGAAGATCGCAAAGCCGCGGGGCCGACCACTCGAAGGCGCCTCCAAAGCGGCGGAGAGCTCGTCCCCAAAGGCTCCTGCGAAAGTCACTCGTTCAGCCATCGCGGCTCTCCCGCCTTTCGTCCGCGCCAGGCGGCGCAGCGCTCATGAGGTCATTCAGCCGAGCGGTCTCGTCCGGGTCAAGCGGCGCGGCGTGCGGATGAGCCGCGCGGTCGGACCCCGGACGGGCCCGCACTGCGAGCGCCGCGACAGCCGCCGCCAAGAGCAGAAACGGCCCCGCCCACAGCGCCCAGGTGGACGGGCGCATAGGCGGCGTCAACAGCACATAATCGCCATACCGATCAACGAGGAAAGCGCGGACCTCTTCATCGCTGTCGCCGGCTGTAAGACGCTCGCGCACCAGCAAGCGCAAATCCCGGGCGAGGTCGGCGTTCGATGCGTCAATCGATTCATTTTGGCAAACGAGGCAACGCACGTCCTTCGACAAAGCGCGGGCGCGGGCCTCAAGCGCCGGGTCGCTTAAGCGCTCCTCAGGCTGAACAGCGGCGGCCGGACCAAGGCTCATCACGATAAGGAGGATCGCCGCGAAACCCTGGACGCAGCGGGCGCGCCGCGAGGCGCCCATCATTCAGCAGGCTGACGCGCCGCCACGGCCGCGTCGCCCAAGGGAGCGGCGGAGGCGCGCCGCCGGGCTGCGAACGCCGTGGCTCCGCCCGCGGCGATCATCCCCGCTCCGAGATAAATGAAACTGATGAGCGGGAAGTAATAGGCCTGAACCACCCGCGCGCCGTTCGGCCGTTGGTCGCCGAGCACCACGTAGAAGTCGCCAACGAGACCGCGGCGGATCGCGACTTCCGCCGTGCTGGAGCGGGCGGCAGGGTAGAAGCGGCGCTCCGGCGAAAGCGTCCCAAGGTCCGTGTCGCCGCGCGTCACAGAGAAGCGCGCCCGCTGCGCCAAGTAGTTGGCGCCCCGCTCAGACGCGACGCTATCCAGGGTGACAGTGAAGCCCGCGATCTCGTGGGAGCCGCCGACCTCGATCACTTCCACCAATTCGCTGCGCCAAAGGGAAGAGCCGACAACGCCCAACATCAACACGCCGAGGCCGGCATGGCCGAGCGCGCTCGCCCACTGGCCCGGGCGGGCGCGGGCGATGAGGCCCGGCGCCTCGCCAAGCCCTCGGAGGGTCAAGCCGACGCGCGCGCCGAAATCCGCCGCCGCGCCGGCAATCAGCCAAACGCCCACGCCGACGCCAATCGCCGCCAGGCCCGCGCCATCGCCGAAGACGGCGAACGCCGTCGCGGCGGCTGCGACCAACGCCGCCCCCGCGGCCACGAGAAGCCTCCTGGCGGCGGCGGCGCTGTCAGCTTGGCCGAGCCCTAAGAACGGCCCAAACGGCGCAGCCACAAGCAAAGGCGCCATCAGCAAACCGAAGGTGAGATTGAAGTAGGGGGGGCCGACGGAAATCGTCTCGCCCGTCGCCGCTTCGAGGGCGAGCGGATACAGCGTGCCGATCAAAATGGCGGCGCAGGAAATCGACAAAAAGAGATTGTTGACGACGATCGCCCCCTCGCGGCTGATGGGGGCGAACGCGCCGCCGGGGGTGAGCGACGGCGCTCTCCAGGCGAAGAGAGCGAGCCCGCCGCCGGTGAGGAGCCCGAGGATCGCCAAGATCGCCACCCCGCGCTCTGGATCAAGCGCGAAGGCGTGTACGGAGGTCAAAACGCCTGAACGCACCAGGAAAGTGCCGAGGAGAGAGAAGGAAAACGCGATGATCGCCAGTAGAATGGTCCAGGTCTTTAGCGCATCGCGCTTTTCCACAACGAT
>JBCDJH010000300.1:0-3361 GCA_038747965.1 Pseudomonadota bacterium | reverse complement strand
CCTCCCCCGCAGGCGCCGCCCCCCGGGACGCCGCCTCCTTAAAGGCTTCCGGCGCAAAACCGCGATTGACCATTACAGCGGCGCCCGACGTCAGCTGCAGTGGGGCGTAGATGTAGTAGCCAGGAACACCGTCCAAGATCCCGTAAAGATGCGCTTCGCCCTCGCCGACAAACCGCCCGCGCGCCTCGGCGCGGCGATAGGCGACATCCTCGCCCGCCTCGGCCGCGACGAGCAGCTCAGCGAGTGGGACGGCCGGCGCCGCCAGCCGCGCATCGACGCTCGCCTGCAGCGCCTCTTTCCATTCAAGGCGCCGAACCTGCCAAAGCCCGAGATTGATAAGGACAATTTCAGCCAGAACCGTCAGCAGAGTGAGGATCGGCGCTGGACGAAAAACGGGGACGGCGCGCGCCTTATGGCTCATCGCTGAGCCGGCCTTCCGCAGCCTTGTTGAGATATTGCGAGGCGACAAGCGTCGACTTCGCGATCGGCAACAGCCAGACGGTGAGCGCCAAGGTCGCCGGCAGCCACAGCGCCATATGGATCCAAAGGGCCGGTCGGTAAGCGATTTCCACCCAGGCGGCGGAGGCCACGACCACGAAGCCGACAATCGACATCACAAAGAAGGCGGGCCCGTCGCCGCTGTCGACCTCCGAGTAATCCAGACCGCAGGCGGGGCAGCGATCTTTCACCTTGATGAAGCCATCAAATAGAGGCGCTTGGCCGCAGCGGGGGCAGGTGCGCGCGAAACCGGCGCTGAGCGGCGACACCGCCGGCACCCGGCTCAGCGGGCCGCCGTTCCGGCGCGACTAGTGGGCGCCGCCGCTGCCGCCGCCGAGCACATAGATGCAGGCGAACAGGAACAGCCAAACGACGTCCACGAAGTGCCAGTACCACGCGGCGGCCTCGAAGCCGAAGTGACGCTCCGGCGTGAATTGATTGAGGTACGTGCGGACCAAACAGACGGCCAAGAAGATGGTGCCAACAAGCACATGGAACCCATGAAAGCCGGTCGCCATGAAGAAGGTCGCCCCGTAAATCTGGCCGGAAAAGGTGAACAGCCCCTCATGGATCGCCTCGTTGTACTCGATGCCCTGCAGCACGGAGAAGAACGCGCCGAGGACAACCGTGATCCACAGGCCCTGGATGACGCCGCTGCGATCGCCCTCAACCATGGCGTGGTGCGCCCAGGTGACGGTGGTGCCCGACAGCAACAGGATCAGCGTGTTGATCAGCGGCAAATGCCAGGGGTCCAATGTCTCCACGCCTTCAGGCGGAAACGAATTGCCGGTGAAGTGATACCGCGCGTCGTTTCCAAAGAAGGCGGGCAGCCCCTCGGCGTTCAGCATCTGCGCGCCATCGGCCAGCAACACGGCTTCCCCAGCCCCCGGGAACAACGCCGTGTTGAAGTACGCCCAAAACCAAGCGACGAAGAACATGATCTCCGACGCGATGAACAACACCATGCCGTAGCGCAGACCCAGGCGGACGACTTGCGTCGTGCTCTCGCCGGCCAAGCTTTCCTTGATGACGTCGCGCCACCAGCCAAGCATTGTGAAGAGGACGCCGGCGAAGCCAGCCCAAAACACGCCGCTGCCGGTGATGCCGAACAGACCGCTCGGCTCCGCCCCGGTCCGCATCCAGATAACGCCGCCCACCGCCATGATGAACGCGGCGATGGACCCGACGAACGGCCATGGGCTCGGATCAACGAGATGGTAATCGTGTTTAACTGCGGCCCCAGCCATGCCCGCCTCTCCGAATGCTCTGCGGTGGATGCGCCGAATTAGCGCCTGCCGCTGTCTATCGCGGCCCGCTCCGTTTTTCCAGCCATGGGCCGCTGGAGCCTGCGCCCCGCGACCGACCGTCGCGCCCTCGCATAGCGCTGCGCAACGGACCGCTAAGAAGCCTGTTCGAAAAACGTATAGGAAAGCGTAATGGAGCTGACGTCGTCGAGATTGACGTCGTCGGCGATGGCGGGGTCGATAAAGTAGGCCACAGGCATCAGCATCGATTCGCCGGGCTCCAAGCGCTGCTCAGTGAAGCAGAAGCAATCGATCTTATTGAAGTAAATCCCGACTTTGGCCGGCGTCACATTGTAAGTGGCGACGCCGACGATGGGCTTGGACGATGTGTTCTCGGCCCGATAGTAGGCGAGGCCCGATTCGCCGATCGCGAGGGTTTGGTCCAGCTGCTCCGGCTTGAAGCGCCAGGGAATGCCGCCGCTCGTCGTCGCATCGAAGCGCACGGTCATTTCCCGGGAAAGCGCCGTGGTCGGCGTAGCGTCCGCCACCTGCGTCTCGCCGCCAAATCCGGTGACGCGGCAAAAAGCGTCGTAGAGGGGAACAGCGGCGAACGCCATGGCCGTCATCCCTGCGACAACCAGCGACACGCCGAGCGCCGTCCACCGAAGCCGGGCTGTGTGCCGAGGAGACGCGCCGCTGTCAGCCAAAGCGACGCCCGCCTAAGCGCCGCGGCTGGCGATGTTGAGGCCGAGCCGCGCCATTGTGATCACGTAAACAAGGGTGATGAACGCCACGAGGCCAAGGGCCACCGCCATGTTCCGACGATTGCGCCGGGCGCGCTGCTCGTCGCTCAGGGCCAACGGCGTATCCAGCTCGGCGCTGGCGGGGGATGACGTCTCTTCAGACATGCGCTCGCCTAATCCCAAACGCGGCGGGCGCTCAGAAAAGCCGCCCGACGCCGTAATCGGCCAAAATCGCCACGTGAATAAGAAATAGGTAGAGGATCGAAAAGGCGAAGAGATCGCGCGCGGAACGTTTCGCCGCAGGCGCAAGGTAAAGCGACCGCTCCGGCGCGCCAGACTCGCCGCTCTCCGCTTGCGCTGCGCCGTCGCGCAGCACCCGAAACGCCAGCGACGCAAAAACCAACCCGCCCGCGAGCGCGATCCCCCCGTAGGTGAGGCCAAAAACGCCGAGCGCGAAGGGAGCGATTGAGGCCACGGCGAGCACCAGCGCGTAGCCGAAGATATGCCGGCGCGCGGCGCGGTCGCCCTTCACAAGCGGCAACATCGGGATGCCGGCCCGATCGTAGTCGCCGGACTTGTAGAGGGCCAGCGCCCAGAAATGAGGCGGCGTCCACAAGAAGATGATCAGGAACATCCATACGGACGCAGCGCTGACCTCGCCGGTCGCCGCCGCCCAACCGATAACCGGCGGCAGAGCGCCCGCCGCGCCGCCTATAACGATGTTCTGCGGCGTCGTCCGCTTCAGCCAAAGCGTATAGACGCCCATATAGAAGAAGATCGCAAACGCGAGCAGCGCCGCAGCCGTATAGTTCGCCGCAAGCGCCAATGTCACAATGGAAAGCGCTGAGAGGCCAACGCCAAGGGCGAGGGCTTCGG
>JBCDJH010000299.1:0-3387 GCA_038747965.1 Pseudomonadota bacterium | reverse complement strand
CGCCGCCTTCGGACCGATCTCGCCCAGATCGAACACGAAATATCCCGTTATGGCGCCGACAACCGTTCCAAATGCGGCCAGCGCGAAAGCCGCGAGCACCGGGCCGCCGTCGACGAAGATACGACGAAGGTTCGCTTTAAACAGCAGCAGTGGGATCGAAAGCGGTACGAAGTACTTTCCGATAACATCGTACGCCGGCGCGGAGAACGGCAGCGCGCCGAAGTTCGACAGCGCCATGCCGGCGATCAAAACCCAGACCACCCCGGAACTGCGACGTCCAAGCCATGTTCCGTCGATCCAGAAGCCGAGCCACGCAAGCCCCACCAAAATGGCGCATAGGGCGAAGACGTTATCCGGGCCGATCAACGGCGTGTTCAAAGCCTCCAGCACCTCCCCGCCCCCCTGTTGCGCCCACGCGGGCGATCACCAGTTCCACATGGAGCCGTCCTCAAGCCGGTTTACCGGCAGATAGGCCCGTTCGTAGGGATATTTTGCGGCCAACGCCTCATCGATGTCGACGCCGTGCCCCGGCGCTTCGCCCGGCGTCAGAGCGCCGCCTGCGAAGCTGTAGCTGTGCGGGAACACGGCATCCGTTTCTTCCGTGTGTCGCATATATTCCTGTATGCCGAAGTTGGGGATCGCCAGCCCGACATGCAGCGCGGCGCCCATGCAGACCGGCGAGAGGTCGGTCGCGCCGTGGCACCCGCTGCGGACATTGTAAATGCTCGCGAAGTCTAGGATCCGGCGCAGATGGGTGATTCCGCCCGCATGTACGACCGTCGCGCGGATGTAGTCTATCAACTGTTCCTGGATTAATCGACGACAATCCCAGATGGTGTTGAACACCTCGCCGACCGCAAGCGGCGTCGTCGTGTGCTGACGAATCAGCCGAAAGTTCTCTTGGTTCTCAGCCGGGACTGCATCCTCCATCCAGAACAGGCGATAGGGCTCCAGATCCCGACCGAGACGGGCGGCTTCGATGGGGGTCAAACGGTGATGAACATCGTGGAGAAAATGCGGCTCAAAACCGAAACGCGCACGCAACGTTTCGAAGAGCTTCGGCGTATGGTCGAGATACTTCGTCGTCGACCAAACATTCTCGCTCGGCAGATCCGCATCGGCAGGTTCGTAGTACATCTTGTCCTGCGACACGCCGTAGGTGGAGGCGAGCCCCGGAACGCCGCTCTGGGCGCGGATCGCCCGGTAGCCCAACTCGATGTACCGCGCGACCTCGTCCGCCGTCTCTTCAATGTCGCGGCCGTTGGCGTGACCGTAGACCATGACGGCGTCTCGGCTGCGTCCCCCCAGCAGCTGGTAGAGCGGCATTCCCGCGGCCTTGGCCTTAATGTCCCAAAGCGCAGTATCAACCGCAGCGATCGCCGCCATCGTCACCGGGCCCCGCCGCCAGTAGGCGCCGCGATACAAAAACTGCCAGGTGTCTTCGATCCGCTGAGCGTCCCGCCCGATCAGACACGGCCCGACATGGTCCGAGAGATAGCTCGCAACGGCGAGCTCCCGCCCGTTCAGGGTCGCATCGCCAAGACCGTAGATCCCCTGGTCGGTCTGTAGTTTTAGGGTGACGAAGTTCCGGCCCGGGCAGGTCACGATGACCTTAGCGTCAGTAATCTTCATGGAACCCGTCCCGCCTCTCGCCAGGACAACAGTTTGAAGCCTCGAAGCCAACTGCACAATTGAGAGTGACTCACTTGACCCATTACCTGATGTAATGTGATTGTTTCCTCCTCAACGAGGGCTTGCGAGGGTATGGGTCGGCGACTTCCGCCACTGGCGTCGTTACGGGTGTTCGAGGCGGTGGCGCGACATCTGTCGTTCACCAAGGCGGCTGAGGAGCTTCACGTCACCCAGGCGGCTGTCAGCCACCAAGTGAAGAACCTTGAGGCCTGGCTTGGGATCCGGTTGTTCCTGCGGATGAATCGGACGATCCGCTTAACGAAGGCCGGTGAAGCTTACGCCGCCCCCCTCACCAAGGCCTACGATCTTATCGCCGACGCGACGAACGCTGTTCTTAGCGACGTATCTCCGGAATCCATCAACATCTCCACCTTCGATTCGATCGCTGCCGGATGGCTCGCTCGCAGAATCAGGAAGTTTCAGGCCAGCGATCCCTCAATCGCGATTAAAGTGCGCACCCAGAACCGTTTCACGGATTTCGTCGACGGCGATGTGGAAGTCGAGATCCGCTACGGGGACGGCGATTGGCCGAACCTTCACGTCACAAAGATTGCGGACGAAAATATCTTCGCAGTCTGCAGCCCCAAGCTGCTCGGCCGTCGACGCAAGCTCAAGTCGCCACATGAGCTCGACAGCTTTGATCTCATTCACGACGAACTTGTGATGGAATGGGAGGATTGGTTGAGAGCGGCTGGGGCCGAACCCAATAACGCCCACAGTGGTCTGCGGTTCAATCACTCGCACATCGTCACCCAGGCCGCCATTAACGGCGAGGGCGTCGCGCTCGGCCGAAGTCTGCTGGTCGCGGACGACCTCAACGCCAAACGACTTATCCGACCGCTGGATTTCGAAGTCCCCTCAGCGTTCGCCTATTACTTGGTCTGTCCGAAACAGCTGGCTGAGCAGGACGCCATCAAGGCGTTCCGGCTCTGGCTCACCGAAGAGGCGCAAGCGACAATGGAATACTATCTGAAAGACGCGGCGGCGTGATGACGGACGCCTAACGCAGTTACACCCGCTGCATAATCGACTTGTGTTCGAGATAGGCTTCCACGCCGTGGAAGCCGTGTTCCCGGCCCCATCCTGATTGCCGATAGCCGCCGATCGGCATCGAAAGATCCGGAATCCCGTGACAATTGATCCACACGATTCCGGCGCGAAGCTCACGTGTCGTTCGCTGAGCGCGGGACGCATCGGATGTCCACACGCTCGCCGCCAGTCCGTAGACGGACTCGTTGGCGAGCTTTAGGGCCTCCTCTTCAGTGTCGAACGGCGCCGCCACCAGAACCGGCCCGAAGATCTCCTCCGTCACGACGCACGAGGTGGACGGAGCATCCGTCAGAACCGTCGGCTCGAAAAAGTACCCGCCGCCATCGTCAAGGGCCGCGCCGCCTGCACGCGCGATTGCGCCGTCCGCCGTCCCTTGACGGACAAAGCCCGCAACCCGGTCACGGTGGGCCCGCGATATTAGCGGGCCGATCTGCGTCTGCGGGTCCATGGTCGGGCCGAGCCTCAGACCGCGCGCGATCTCGGCCACCCTCGCTACGACCTCTTCATAAGCGCCGCGTTGCACATAGAGCCGCGCGCCGGCCACGCAGACCTGGCCGGCGTGGGAGAAGATCGCCTCCGCCGCGCCAGACGCGGCGGCGTGATGACGGACGCCTAACGCAGTTACACCCGCTGCATAATCGACTT
>JBCDJH010000298.1:0-3392 GCA_038747965.1 Pseudomonadota bacterium | reverse complement strand
GGGGGCTCACGCCCCTCGATGTGGAGGCCGCGCTGCGCGCTGAAAATGTGGAGCTGCCCGCCGGCGCGCTGGAAGGGGAAAGCCAGGATCTGCCCATCCGGGTGGAGCGCGGTTATCGGACAGCGGATCAATTCGCCAAGTTGGTCGTTCTAAAGGGCGAAGACGGGCAGCATATCCGCCTTGGCGATGTGGCGAAGGTGGAGCGCGGATCCGCCGAGCGGCGCCGGTTTTTCCAAGGGAACGGGCAGCCGATGCTCGGCCTCGGCGTCGTCGCTCAGTCCAACGCCAATCAGGTGGCCGTTGCGGCGGCCGTGCGCGCGGAACTTGAGAGCATTCGTCCGTCGCTTCCTGAAGGGACCGACATTTACAGCTCGTTCGACAGCACCGTGTTCGTCAATGCGGCGATCAAAGAGGTTTGGACTACCCTTGGCATCGCCCTGTTTTTGGTTTTGGCGGTCATCTACGTTTTCCTCGGATCGGCGCGAACGGCGCTGGTTCCCGCGGTGGTGGTGCCGATTTGCCTGGTCGCCGCCTTCATCGCCGTCGCCGCGTTCGGCTTCAGTATTAACCTCATCACACTGCTGGCTTTGGTGCTTTGCATCGGCCTGGTGGTCGACGACTCTATCGTTGTCCTAGAGAACATCGAACGGCGCATCGCACTCGGGGAGCCGCCCGTGGTGGCCGCCTATCGGGGCGCGCGGGAGGTGGGCTTCGCCGTTATCGCCACCACGCTTGCGCTGATCGGCGCGTTCGTTTCACTGGCGTTTCTGGAGGGGTTCGTCGGCCGCCTGTTTCGCGAGCTGGCCCTGACGATTTCGGCAGCCGTGGCTTTGTCGAGCCTCATCGCGCTCACTTTGTCTCCAGCGATGTGTTCGAAGCTCCTCAAACCCGCCTCCGAACGCGGCCAAGGGCGCGGGCTGCTCCGACGCTTCGACGCGGGACTGCAGACAGCGATGCGCGCCTACGACGCCGCGCTTGAGCGCGTCATCGGCCGGCCGCTCGCCGCCGGCGTTCTACTGCTCGCCATGGGCGGCCTCTCGGCCGTGCTGTTCCTCCTGGTGCCTCAGGATCTGGCGCCGGAGGAGGATCGCGGCTTCGCCTTCGGCATGATGAGTTTCGCCGACGGCGCCGGCTTCGATCACGCTCGCGAGCAGATGCTGAAAGTCGAAGACATCTTGATACGGCTTGTTGAGAACGAGGAGGCGCAGCGGGTTCTTGTCACTTCGCCCTCCTTCGACGGCGTCGCCTACGACACGGGCCGGGCGATCATCGTGTTGGAGCCGTGGAGCGAGCGGGACCGGTCGGCGTCTGAGATCATCGCGGAGCTTCGGCGCGATCTCGGCGCGCTTCCGGGCGTCGCGGCCCGGATTGGCGCGCCCCAGCCGCTGCAGCGCGGCTCCGGCGGCGACAATGTGCAGTTCGTCCTCAAGGGCGCCGATCACGATGAGATCTATCGCTGGGCGCAAATCGTCATGCAAAAAGCGCGGACAAACCCGGCCTTCGGCTATTTGCGCCTCGACTACGAGCCGCGAACGCCCAAAGCGGAAGTGACGATCGACCGGGAGCGCGCCGCCGATCTCGGCGTTACGGCGGAGGCCATCGGGCGCACGCTTGAGACCATGATCGCGTCCCGCCAGGCGACGACGTTCATCGATCGGGGCGAGGAGTATGACGTGCTTCTCCAAGCGGCGGAGGCGGACCGCTCGGACTTCCTCGATCTCGCCAACATCAACGTACGCTCCGATCGCACCGGCGCGCTTGTGCCGCTAGGCAACCTCATCCGTATTGAGACGATCGCAGACAGCCCCCGCCTCAACCGCCTCGACCGGCTGCGCTCTATTACGCTGACGGCTTCCCTGAACGCCGGCTACACGCAAGGCGAGGCGCTCTCCTTCCTCGAACGCACGGTGGCGGAAGAGCTGGACGGCGAAAGCGTGCAAGTGGGGTATCTCGGCGGCTCGCTCCAATATAAAGAGGCGAGCAACGCCTTCATCTTCCTGTTCTTGATGGCCATGCTGATCGTCTATCTTGTGCTCGCCGGCCAGTTTGAGAGCTTCATTCACCCCTTCATCATTATGCTGACGGTGCCCGTGGCGGTGACCGGCGGCCTGTTCGGACTTTATCTGGCCGACCAGTCTCTCAACATCTACAGCCAAATCGGCCTTGTGATCTTAATCGGGCTCGCCGCCAAGAACGGCATTTTGATTGTGGAGTTCGCCAATCAGCTCCGCGATCAGGGGCGCAGCGTTGAGGACGCCATTCGCGAGGCGGCGCGCATTCGCTTCCGCCCCCTGATGATGACGGCGCTGTCGACCTCCTTCGGCGCGCTCCCGCTTATGCTGGGGGGCGGGCCGGGCGCGGAGAGCCGGGGATCCATCGGCGTTGTGATTTTCACCGGCGTGATGGTCGCGACGCTGCTGACGCTGTTCATCGTGCCGATCTTCTACCGGCTTGTCGGTGGGTATACGAAATCGCCGAAGAGCGTCGCCGACGCCATCGCCACATATGAGGCCGGCGAGCGGACGCCGGCTGAGTGAAGCGGGCCCGCGCGTCACGCCCGCCCTGCGATCGGGGGCGGACCTCGCCGCTAACCCTGGCGCCCATCGGCGCAACAGGCTATGGAACGGGCCGCGCCGCGGGCCGGCTTAGCTCAGCTGGTAGAGCAGGGGTTTTGTAAACCCAAGGTCGGGGGTTCGAGTCCCTCAGCCGGCACCAGGCCGCAAGCCCCCGTTGCGGGCTCCTCATGCGGCCCTATCTGGCCCTTGTCTCAAAAAGACCGTTATTCTCGTCACCCTCCCGCGAAGGGGCTTTGGGGAATAAAGGGGATTGGGCCATGGCGACGGGGTTCTTGCGGCGGCTGGAGTTTGACGATCACGCGGCTGTTTCGGCGACGCTCGGCCTCCTCCAAGGGCTTTCGATTTACGCCCTAATCGAGACTGGTGGGCGCGATGATTGGTCGGCTCTGCTCATCGCCGGTCTCTTCGCGGCGATCGCTGGCCCAACGACTTACTACTTCGCGGCGCGCCCGGGCGGCCGGCTGCCGGCGGCGATCCTCGCGGCGACGCTCGGTCTCGGGCTCGGCGGCCTCTACCTCATCGCCGATTGGGTCTATGGAGGCGCGTCAGGTTTCGAGCCTTGGGTTTCAGCTCTGGGAGGAGCGGGCCTCGCCTTTATCGTGGTGTCTTTCTTCCGGGCGGCGACGGAAGACGGCGGCCCGTTCGATTATCCGGCGCTTTTCAAACACGCCTGGACGATGCCCATCATCGGCGGCGTCGCGGCGCTGTTTTGGCTGGCGGTGTTCCTTGTGCTCCAGCTGTGGGGCGGGCTCTTCAGCCTCATCGGAATTGAGTTCTTTTGCGTTCTGTTCGACGAGGCCTGGTTCATGTGGCCGG
>JBCDJH010000297.1:0-3392 GCA_038747965.1 Pseudomonadota bacterium | reverse complement strand
GCGCGCTCCGCGCCTCTATCTTTCACATGATGCGCCGCCCCGCCGGCCCGGGGGATAAGGACGCCTACGAATACCTCTCCGACGGCGTCTTGATATTGAATGGACCCCGTGTTGAGCGCGCCGTTCCTTATGCAGAGTTGACGGCCGAGGAGCGCCGGGCGCTGATTTTTGAGGATCTCTCCGGTTGTCTCCTGACGCCCGGCTTCGTCGACGCCCATGTGCACTTTCCCCAAATTGGGATGATCGGCGCTTATGGCGCGCAGCTTATGGAGTGGCTGGAGCGCTACACGTTTCCGGCCGAGCAGGCCTTCGCCGACCCCGACTTCGCGCGGGAGGCTGCGGCTTTCTTCTTGAAAGAGTTGCTCCGCAATGGGACGACCAGCGCGATGGTCTTCGCGACGGTCCATGAAGTCTCCGCAGACGCGCTTTTTGAAGACGCGCTGAAGCGCGGCATGCGCCTCATTGCTGGCAAAGTGCTGATGGACCGGGGCGGGCCGGAGAGTTTGCTGGACGGCCCGGATCTGGGCC
The DNA here is from genome assembly GCA_038747965.1 of Pseudomonadota bacterium. Lineage (GTDB taxonomy): Bacteria > Pseudomonadota > Alphaproteobacteria > Caulobacterales > Parvularculaceae > JBCDJH01. Next base: position 2,864 of record JBCDJH010000297.1, on the reverse strand, counting down.
GCGAGGCGACCGAGCGGTTGATCGGCCGTTGGCGCGGCAAAGGACGGCTGGGCTACGCGCTCACCCCGCGTTTCGCGCTCTCCTGCTCCGACGCGCAGCTCGCCATGGCCGGTGAGCTGTTCAGCCGCTATCCCGATGTTTATCTGCAAACGCATGTTTCGGAGAACACCGGCGAGATCGCGGCGGTGGCGGAGCTGTTTCCGGACGACGTTGATTACCTCGGCGTTTACGAGCGCCACGGGCTTGTGGGCGCGCGTTCGGTGCTGGCCCACGGCGTCCATCTCGATGACGGCGCTTTCAAGCGCCTCAGCGCCAGCCGGGCGACCATCGCCCATTGTCCGTCCTCCAACTTCTTTCTCGGCAGCGGCCTCTTTCCTCTGGCGGAGGCGGACGCCCTTGGGGCGCCCCTCGCCCTCGGCAGCGACGTGGGCGCGGGCACTAGCCTCTCGGCCTTTCGCACCATGGCGGAGGCCTATCAAACGGCGCAGCTGCGCGGCCGCGCGCTGGACCCGCTGCGCGCTTACTATCTCGCCACCCTGGGCGGGGCGGAGGCGCTTGGCCTTGGCGCCCATATCGGCAACTTCGAGCCCGGCAAGGAGGCGGATTTCATCGCGCTGGATCTCGCCGCGACGCCCCTTTTGAAACGCCGGATGGACACCGCCCACGAGATCGAAGACATTTTGTTCTCGCTCGCTATTCTGGGCGACGATCGCGCCGTGGCGCGCACCTATGTGGCGGGCGCGCTCGCCCATAACCGCGATGCCCGCGACGCGCCCGACGCCTAGAGAGGCGCCGAAGAAGGAGACGACCCATGCCGCTATTGCACCCGTCCTTTGCGACAACGTTCACAACGACGGCGCTCGCAGCGTTGATATGGGCGAGCGGCTCGGCCGCCCATTTCGCGCCCGAGGCCGAGACGCCAAAAACGGAAGCGGCCGAGACTGCGGCGCCTAGCGCTGAAGGCCTTGAAGCCGAGGCTGAAGCTGCGGCCCCAGCCCCAGCTGAACCAGCCGCTAAAGTCGAAAGCGCGCCAGCGGCCAAACCGGCGGACGCTGAGGCGAACGCGGTGGAGGCGGTTGAACCCGCCGCGGCTGTGCAAGCGCCCAAAGCGGAGCCGATCAAGATCTCGCGTCCTGGGGCGGCGAAGCCGGCGGACCTGATGATCGTGGGCGCCCAGACCGTCACCATGGACGAGGACAAACGCGTGTTGGAAAACGGAACGGTGGTCGTGAAAGGCGATGAGATCATCGCCGTCGGCGGGCCGGATCTTGCGGAATCCTATGCGGCGGATCGGACGATCTACGCCGATGGCGATATCCTGATGCCCGGCATGATCAATCTGCACAACCACATCCCGATGGTCGCTTTTCGCGGCCTTGGCGAATATTCCGTAGACAACCGCTTGTTCGAGGTCTTTTTCCCGTTGGAGAAGGAGTTGCTGAACCGCAACCTCATCCGCGTTGCATCGCGCCACGCGGCGATTGAGATGGCGCTCGCCGGCGTCACCTTATTTGTCGATATGTACTATCATGAGGATGAAGTGGCCCGGGGCGTGAAGGATGTGGGCCTGCGCGCCGTGCTCGGCCAAACGGTAATCGGCTTCCCGGTGGTGGACGCGCCAGAACCGTTCGGCGGCCTTGATTACGCAGAAGAGTTCATCAAGGCGTATAAGGACGACCCGCTGATTATTCCCGCCGTCGCGCCGCATGCGCCCTATACGGTGACGTCGGAGGTGCTGCTGGCGTCTAAGGCCCTTTCTGAGAAATATAACGTACCCCTTGTTATGCACCTCGCCGAGTTCGCCCATGAGAAGGAGCTTGCCGCGGAACGGCACCCCAACTTGAAAGAGGACGAGACTATCATTGCTTATCTCGATCGGATCGGTTTCCTCGGCGAAAACATACTTGGCGCCCATGTGATTTATGCGGATGCGAACGACCGCAAGATTCTGAAGGCGCGCGGCGTTGGCGTCAGCCATAACCCGAAGGCGAACAGCCGCGGCGGCTCCGGCATGGCGCCGGGCTGGGAAATGTACCAGGAGGGCGTCGATGTGGGCCTCGGTACCGACGGGCCTATGAGTTCCAATCAGATGGACGTGCTAAACGTCATGGCGTACGCCGCCAGCATTGCGCGCCTGCGTCAGAAATCGGAGGCCCCTTTTACGCCCTTCGAACTTGTCGATATGATCACCATCAGCGCCGCCCGTGCGATTGATATGGAAGACACATTCGGCTCGCTAGAGGTCGGCAAACAGGCCGACATGGTGCTGCTCGACACCGGCACTCCCAACATGCAGCCGAATTACGATGTCTACGCGACCATCGCCTTGTCCGCCTACCCCTCAAACGTCCGCACCACAATCGTTGACGGCGTCGTCCTGGTCGATGACGGCGCCCTTCAATCCGTGGACCTCGCCGCCCACGCGGAAGAGTGGGACGCCGTCACGGGCCGCGTCGCTGAGTTCGCAAAGACTTTGGAGAAGCGGTAGGAGCGGAAACGAAGGATCCTCATATGGATTTCGTCGCATTAGATGTTGAAACCGCGAATGCGGATGTTTCATCCATTTGCCAAATTGGCATTGCTCTTTTTAGAAATAGTTGCCTCGTAGATGAACTGAGCGAACTGGTAAACCCGAAGACATACTTCGACAGTATGAACACGGCTATCCATGGGATCGAGGCGTCGGATGTGCTAGGCGCTCCCAGCTTTTCCGACTTGGAACCGATTTTGAGGCGGTGTCTCGGCGGAGAGACAGTTGTTATTCACTCACACTTCGATCGTGTAGCTTTGAGTAGAGCATGTGAGCGTCATTCATTGCCAGACTTCGATTGCGAATGGCTCGACACAGCGCGTGTCGCTCGGCG
>JBCDJH010000296.1:0-3393 GCA_038747965.1 Pseudomonadota bacterium | reverse complement strand
CGCCAACCGCGAGTCCGCCGGGTATTCGCGAGGAGCCAAAAGGTTGAAACCCAGCCCCGCCGCCTTGGTCGTCAAGCGGAACGCTGGCGAAACGGCGCTCCGAGGCTTCAACGGCGTTTCGATCGTAGTAGTCGGCGAACAGGGTGGCGTGGCCTCTGCCCCCGGCGATGGGCGCGCCGAACGCCGCGCTCACGTTCGCCTCCTCGCCGTCCGCCTCGTCGGTTACGCCGTAACGAAGGCGTACGTCCGCTCCCTCAAACTCCTTATCCAGAATGAAGTTGACCGCCCCAGCGATGGCGTCCGCCCCGTGGGCCGCCGAGGCGCCGCCGGTCACCACGTCAATGCGGCGCACCAAAGAGGCCGGCAGCGCGGCGACATCGACGCGGCCGAACTCATCACTCGCCGCATAGCGACGGCCGTTGAGCAGCACCAAAGTGCGCGGAGCGCCGCTCGCAGCGTTCAGGGCTCTGAGATTAAGGGTTGAGACGCCCTCGCCGCCGAGATTAGACGTGCCCGTTTGATCCGGCGCGAACAGCGGGGTGCGGTTCAGGATATCCTCTAGAGCAAAGCCGCGGCTGAGGGCGATGTCCTCGCTCGTCACAACCAGGCTCGGCAGAGACGACCAATCGCCAGCCGGCGGAATGCGGACGCCGGTAACGGAAATCGTATCGGCATCCGAAGGGCGAGACGTGTCGAGCGCTTCGGCCTCTTCCAGGGGCGGAGGGGCCTCCGCGAGAGCCGGCCCGGTCGCCGTCAATGCCAGGAGCGACGCCGCCGAGAGTAAGGCGGACCCGAAGCGCTTCCTATACGCCATGCCCCCCATTGGCGCTGCGCCTTTAGGCGCCGCCGCGGTCTAGACTGAGATAGCGGGTTCGATGAACGCTCATCGGGTTCGCCACCCAGCCTTGTACATGCAGCCCGACCAAATTGCGGTTTACGCCGTAGTAGATTGGGATCAACGGCATCTCATCTAGAATGATGCGTTCCGCTTCCGCCAGCTTTTCAGCTCGGGCGGCAAGATCGATCATATCGGCGGCTTCACGGGTGAGGCTATCGAACGCCTCGTTGCTGTACTGACCGTAATTCATCTGGCCGGAGCTTGACTTCAGCAGGAAGAGGAAATTATCAGGGTCGCTATAGTCGGCCACCCAGCCTGCGTCGCCCACCTCAAAATCGCCGGCCCGGAAGGAATTATAGGCGACCTTCACCTCCTGGCCGTTCAGCTTCACGTCAACGCCAACTTGCTTCCACATGTCCTGCAGCGCCACCATGGTGAGCCGGCGATCGCCTGCATTCCGGAACGTGAGCGAAAAGCTGAGAGGATTGTCTGGCCCGAAGCCGGCGTCGGCCAATAGCGCGCGCGCCTTGTCGTCTCGCGCCTTTTGGGTGAGCGCGGCCTCCTCCATCACCGGCCGATCCGGCACATAGTTGCTAATGCCAGGCGGCACGAGGGAATAGGCGGGCGTCTCGCCTGTGGTGAGGATAACGTCCGTCAACGTCTCTCGGTTGATGGCCAGGGCCAGCGCTTTGCGAACGCGGACATCGTCAAACGGCGCGAGCTTTGTATTGAAGGCGATATAGCTCGTGGCCAGTTGCAGCTCCGGCCGCGCAACGCCGGGCAAGTTGTCTTCCAGCCACTTGGCCTGGGTCACCGGAAAACAGCTTGAGCAGTGGTTGACATCGAGCTCTCCCGCTCGGAACCGCCGCAGGGCCGCAGAGGTGTCGTCTGTTGGATAGTAATAGATCTCGTCGATCGAGACGTTCTCAGCGTCGAAGAAAAGCGGGTTCTTTTCGGAGCGCACGTGGCTTTGCGGACGCCACTCGATCACCTTATAGGGTCCGTTCACCACGAGGTTTTCAGGCCGGATCCAAGCGTCGCCATGGACTTCGAGCACGTGCTTGGGCACCGGAAACGTGGTGGGGTGCGTCAGAAGTTGGAGTAGATAGGGCGCTGGCGCGGACAGCTCGATCTGCAGCGTCTTCGGATCAATCGCCGTGACGCCGAGGGTTTCTTTCTCCGCCTGGCCGGTATTCACCGCCTCAGCGTTCTTAATGAAGTAGGTGAGCGAGGCGTATTGCGCGGCCGTCAGCGGATCGAGGATCCGGCGGTACGCATAAACGAAGTCCTCGGCCGTGACGGGTTCGCCATCCGACCACACCATATCTTCGCGGATCTGAAACGTGTAGACGAGGCCATCATCGCTGACGCTGTGGGAGACCGCTGCGCCGTAGATTGCTTTCCCGGCCACATCCTCCGTCATCAGCCCCATTAGCATGTCGCCGATGATGTTGTTCTCCCATGTGCCGGCGGTTCTATGCGGGTCGAGGGAGTCGGGCTCGGTTCCGTTGCCGCGGTGGAACACAACGACGTCCGGGGCCGCGCCCGCAGCGCTGACGCTTTGCGTCTGTTGTTCCTCACCGCCGCCACACGCCGATAGAATCAGCGCGGATATCGCCGCCGCCCCACTGACCGCCCGTCGCCACATAATCATGCTCCTTATCGCCCCCTACCAATCGCCGAGTGCGCCGCATATTGTTCGTAAAGCCATCTGGAGGCAAACGGGCGAATGCCGCGCAAGACCGTTGAAGACACGAAGAACGACCGCTCTATCTCTCTCGCCGCGCCCGACATCGCTCTGAGGCCGGCGCGGCCCGAAGATGCGCCGTTTGCCTGCGCAGTCCAATGTGAGAGCATTCGCCCCTACAGAGAAGCCTATTTCGGGTGGAGCGAGGCCCGCGAACAGCAAGAATTCTACCAGGAGTGGGATGCCGCCCAGGTTACAATCGTTGAGCGCGAAAGCCAGCCTGTCGGCTGGTTCTATCTCGCCCAACGACGCGCCTATTGGGCGCTCAACCGCTTCCACATAGCGAAATCAGCGCGCCGCCAAGGCGTGGGCGCCGCGGTCTTGAGGCTGATCACGGCGCGCGCAGGCTTTCACAAAACGCCCGTCATCCTTCAGGTCTATAAGAACAATCCGGCCCGCACGCTTTATGAGCGCTTCGGCTTCTTCCTCATCCACGAAGATCACCATCAATTTCACATGCGGCGCGACGCGCCGAGCGCCGGCGACAGTGATTGGACGCGCTGGCTGAGATCGCCGGGCGGCTCGCAGAAGCTTTAAGAGACGTCCGCCACCATACGAAGATACGTTCCGTATCCGCTTTTCTCTAAGCTGCTCGCCAGGGCGCGCAGCGCGTCCGCGTCAATGTAGCCCATCCGAAACGCTACCTCCTCGGGGCAGCCGATCTTGAGCCCCTGGCACCCATGCCTCCCTCCTCCAGGCGAGCCAATTCGTCGAAACGGTGGAGGAGCGCCAGGGGCTCAAGATCGGCTGCCCCGAGGAGGTAGCGTTTCGGATGGGCTACATTGACGCGGACGCGCTGCGCGCCCTG
>JBCDJH010000295.1:0-3396 GCA_038747965.1 Pseudomonadota bacterium | reverse complement strand
TCCGCCCGGCAGGCGCTGGCCGCCGACGCTTTTCAAGCCTTCGTGCGCGAGGCTTTGGAGACCTTCGTGCCGGACGCGCATTTGGACGAAGCGGCGTGGGACCGCTTCCGGGCGCGCCTCACCTATTGCGCCCTCGACGCGCAGAAACCTGAGGACTACGCCAGCCTCGCCGAGGCGCTCGCCTGCGGCCCAGACGCGGACAAAGTCTTCTTTCTGGCGACCAAGCCCGGCCTCTACGGAGATATCTGCGGACAGTTGAGCGCGGCGGGCCTCATTGGGCCGCGCGCCCGCGTGGTGCTGGAGAAGCCCATCGGCGTTGATCTCGCTTCCTCACGCCAGATCAACGCGGCGGTGGGCCGCGCGTTCAACGAACGACAGATTTTCCGTATCGATCATTATCTCGGTAAGGAAACGGTTCAAAACCTCATTGCGCTGCGGTTCGCGAACGCCCTGTTCGAGCCCCTTTGGAACGCGCGGGGCATCGATCACGTCCAGATCACCGTGTCGGAGACGGTGGGGGTCGAAGGGCGTTGGTCCTATTACAATGAGAGCGGCGCGCTGCGCGACATGGTGCAAAACCACATCTTGCAGCTCCTCTGCCTTGTGGCGATGGAGCCGCCGGCGAGCCTCGATCCGGACGCCATGCGCGATGAGAAGGTGAAGGTGCTGCGCTCGCTCGCGCCCATCACCACGGCGACCGCCCGCGACTGTGTGGTGCGCGGACAATATGGGGAAGGCGTCTCCGGCGGCGCGTCCGCGGCCGGTTATGCGGAGGAAGCGGGCGGCGAAGAGAGCGCGACGGAGACATTCGTCGCCCTGCGCGCCGGCATAGAGAATTGGCGCTGGGCCGGCGTGCCGTTTTACTTGCGAACCGGCAAACGCATGCCGGAGCGCCGCACCGAAATCATCATTCAGTTTAAGGACGTTCCCCACTCGATTTTTTCGGGCCTGGCGGCGCGGGATGTCGCGGCCAATAAGCTGGTCATTCGCTTGCAGCCGCAGGAGGATATCTCGCTGCTCTTGATGAATAAGAAGCCGGGCATCAGCGGCAATGGGATGCGGCTCCAGCCGCTCGCGCTCAATCTGAGTTTGACGGATGCGTTTCAGAAGCAACGGCCGCGTCGGCGCATCGCTTATGAACGGCTCTTTCTCGATATCATCAACAATGACCCGACGCAGTTCGTGCGCCGGGACGAGGTAGAGGCGGCGTGGGCCTGGATTGACGGGATCAGCGCCGCTTGGGCGGATGCGGATGATGCGCCGGAGCCCTACGCCGCCGGCTCCTGGGGACCGGCCGCGTCCGTGCGCCTCACCGAGCGCAGCGGCCACACCTGGCACGCCTGAAGTGTTGGCTGTTCAAGGGAAGCGCGGCGGAGATGGCTGAGGCGCCGGCCCACATAGATATCCGAAAGTTCGCGGACGCGGCGACTTTGGCGGAGACGCTCGCGGCCGACGCCGCCGCGGCCATCGGGGAGGGCGCCCAGAGAGATGGGCGAGCGACGCTCGTCGTCTCCGGCGGCCGCACACCGAAGTCCTTTTTTGAGCGGCTGGCGCTGAAGCCGCTCGCCTGGGACCAATTGGACGTCACGTTGGCGGATGATCGGTGGGTTGCGGCGGACCACGACGCCAGCAATGAGCGGCTGGTCCGCGAGACGCTCCTGCAAGGGCCGGCGGCCGCCGCCCGCTTCACGTCGCTCAAGGCCGCGCCGCCGACGCCGATCATGGCGCTCGCCGAAATCGAAACCCGCCTGGCGGCGTTGAAGCGCCCATTTGACTTCGTGCTTCTGGGCCTTGGAAATGACGGCCACACCGCTTCGCTTTTTCCCGCCCCGGCGACCGCCGCTCCGGAGCGCCGAGGCGATCTTGAAGCGGCGCTGGACACTGCGGGCGAGGCGCTGTGCGCCGCCATTACGCCGGAGCCTGCGCCGGCCGATGCGCCGTTTTTGCGGATGACGCTCACCCTTCGCGCCCTCCTTGACGCCAAGCGCATCGTGGTGATGGCGACGGGCGAGGAGAAATGGCGTACATTCGATGCGGCGCGCGGTGGCGGCGATCCGATGGAGATGCCGATCCGCGCTGTGTTGCGTCAAACCGAAACGCCCGTTCAATTCTGCTGGGCGCCGTGACGCCCAACCGCTTCGCCGGAGACCGCCGACATGCATGAGACCGTCGCAGCCGTCACCGAACGGATCAATGAACGCTCCAAAGAGATGCGCGCTGATTATTTGGAGCGCATGGCCGCCGCGCGCCGCGCGGGGCCAGGGCGCGGCGCGCTCTCTTGCGGCAATCTCGCCCATGGCTTCGCGGCGTCGCCGTTAGGCGACAAGGTGCGGCTGCGGGCGAACGAGGCCGTCAACATTGGCGTCGTCAACGCCTATAACGACATGCTTTCGGCCCACCAGCCGCTACAGACCTACCCGGACGTTATCAAAGAAGCTGCGCGGGCGGTTGGCGCGACGGCGCAGGTGGCGGGCGGCGTCCCCGCCATGTGCGATGGGGTGACCCAGGGCCAACCGGGCATGGAGCTTAGCCTGTTCAGCCGCGACGTCATCGCCATGGCGACGGCCGTCTCGCTCTCTCACAACATGTTCGACGCCGCTATCTGTCTGGGCGTTTGTGACAAAATCGTGCCGGGGCTGACCATCGGCGCCTTGAGCTTCGGGCATTTACCGGTGGTGTTCGCGCCGGCCGGCCCCATGCCGAGCGGTTTGCCCAACGATGAGAAAGCCCGGGTGCGCAATCGCTTCGCCGCGGGCGAGGCGAGCCGGGAGGAGCTGCTGGAGGCTGAGTCCCAATCCTACCACTCGCCCGGCACCTGCACCTTTTACGGCACCGCCAATTCCAATCAGATGCTGATGGAGGTGATGGGGCTGCATCTTCCGGGCGCGGCCTTCGTCAATCCGGGAACGCCGCTTCGCGAGGCGCTTACCGTCGCGGCCGCGCAGCGCGTCTGCGCCGTCGCCCGGGAGCGCCCGGCGCCGAACGCGGACATGTCCGCGGCGGGCGCCCTTGCGGGTTCGATGGCGGCGGGGATTGACGCGCGGGCGATTGTCAACGGCGTCGTCGGCCTGCTCGCCACCGGCGGGTCGACCAACCACACGCTGCATCTCGTCGCCATGGCGCGGGCCGCTGGTTTGTCGCTCACCTGGGATGACTTCGCCGACCTCTCCGCCGTCACCCCGCTGATGACCCGCATCTATCCAAATGGCGTGGCGGACGTGAACCACTTCCACGCGGCGGGCGGCATGGGGTTCTTAATTCGTGAGCTGATTGGCGCAGGCCTTCTGCATAAGGATTTTGAGACGGTGGCGGGCGGCGGCCTCTCCGCCTATGCGCGCGAGCCCTACTTGGAAGACGGCGAGCTCGCCTGGCGGCCGGCGCCGGAGCGCTCCAGCG
>JBCDJH010000294.1:0-3403 GCA_038747965.1 Pseudomonadota bacterium | reverse complement strand
TGATCGCCGGGAACGGCAGGTCGCCGGCCTTTTGGCGCTGATAGAGCCGCAGAACGCCGGTGGTGGTTTCCTCCGTCACGCCCTGGATGGCGCTCTTCACCTTGGAGTACCAGCCAGGGTTCACATGCAGGCGGCGTTTGATGGTTTCAAAAAGCGCCGTCTCTTCCTCGTTCGAGGGATTGTCCAGAACGCTGGGGTCGGTTTCAGCTTCCGCGCCCAACAGGATGAGCAACGTGGCGTCGCCGCCATCATCCAGGATCATGTTGGCGGTCTCGCCGCCGCCCCAGTCAAAGATGCGATCGGCCAACGCCCAGTAGTCTTCAAGGGTCTCGCCCTTAAAGGCGAACACCGGGGTGCCGTTGGCGGCGATCGCCGCGGCGGCGTGGTCTTGGGTTGAGTAAATGTTGCAAGACGCCCAACGGACTTCAGCGCCCAAGGCTTCGAGCGTTTGGATCAGCACCGCCGTCTGGATGGTCATGTGCAACGAGCCAGCGATGCGCGCGCCCTTGAGGGGCTGGAGGGAGCCGTATTTCTCACGGAGCGCCATCAGACCGGGCATTTCGGTCTCGGCGATCAAAATCTCTTTGCGGCCCCAATCGGCGAGGGAGATGTCGGCGACGTGGTAATCAGCGGCAATCATTGGCGGCGATCCTTACTTCCAGCGAATTCGGGCCTTGATACCCGCGCCGACCGCACAAGCCAATAAAGATATAAAGATTTGCTTATATGAAAATCAGCTCGCCTGGTTGATGAGGGTGTAGAGGTCCATCAACCGATCGTAGGGGAGCGCGGTTTTCGGGCGGCCGCGGGTGAACGTGCGCCAGGCGTAAACCGACTGCTCTAGCTTCCCGAGCACTTCGCCCACGCTCCAGAAGTGACGCTTGGAGTCTTTCAGAAATCGCACGAAGCCGCCGACATTGCGGGCCGGGCCGACGAACTCGTCGTAGGACGCCTGGAACGCGGAGAGCGTCGATTGCCCCGCGCGCCAGTTTTCATGAATCTTCGACCGCGCCGATTGGGCGGCCATATCGACGAGCTGGCGCAAGTCCGGCGGCAGCGTTTCGCTGGGCCTTGGAAACTTGGCGAGCCATTCGGCGGCGGTGCGCAATTCCGGCTGCAGCTTCTCGAACTCCTGCTCGAAAAAGGTGAGCCCGCACCAGCTGTGGAGGATCTCATGGGCGCTGTCGACGGGCAGACCGAGCGCCTGAACCAGCGGGCGGATCTTTTCAGGCTCATCAAGCTTCCAGATGTGCTCAACGAACCGGTCGATGGCGCTGTCCATGCCCCGGCCGCCCATGGCGGCGACGATCAACGGCCGAATCCGGTCGCGGATGCTGCTTGTCACCAAACGCGCGTAGTCGGCGTCGGCCCCTACATAAATCGCGGGCGCGACAATGCCGGCGCGCTCCAGCGCATCGCCCATGAGAAACGGATTGAATGTCGGGATCCGATCGAGCAGCTCCAGGAGGTGGATGTCCGGCTCCAAGTCGCTCGTATTGATCAGGGTGTCGCCGGAGCGGGTCGACCAATACTCCCGCAGCCGATGCGCGCTGAAGAAAAAGGATTCACCCCCGTCACCCGGTTGTTCGTCGTCGTAGGGGAAAAAGACCAGCGTTCGGATCGGCGAACTGGTTTCCGATCGCTCCGCGGGATCTGTCACGAGAAACTTGAAAAGAATGCACTTATTGAGCGCAGTCGCGCGGAACAGGGTCTCTGGCGCCGCCGGGTTATCGCGCAGCGCCTGCTTGTAGAAATCAAGCACAGCGTACTTTTTCGCCGGACCAGCCGCCAAAAAGTATTTCAGTGTTGTGCGGTCCATCGGGCGCCCTCGGGAAGTCAGCCGTCAGGGTTAACGCGATTGCGTAAAGGAAAGCTTGTTTCAGGCTACGGAAAGCCGCGCTGGAGCGAATTACAGCGCAAGCAGCTCGCCGGTTTTGCGTCCGCAGTTCGCGCAAACAAAGGCCTAGAGCCGTCTGCGGCGTCCGCCCTGAATCGCGTCAGACGCAAACGGCTCTAATCAGACGGCCCGATCGCCGCGGGCCGCTCGGGCCTGGTGGGCCCGCCAGGCGAGGCCATCCAGGATAAGGTCGACCACTTGGTCGAGATCCCGCCGCAGCTCCTCAATCTCCCCCAGATAGGCGAGGTGCGTGGTGGCGAACTGGGTGGTCGCGGTTTGGATCGTGTGGGCGAGTTGGTCGAGATCGTCGCCCACGCCAAAAACGCAGCGCGCCGCCCCTTCTTCTAGAATTGAGCGAAGCAAGTCGGCTTCGGCCCGCTTCCATTTCGCAGCGAATTCGGGGCGCTCCTCGAATAGGCTACGGGAAAGCTCATAGGTTTTCGGTTTCGCGTGAACGCGTTCATATACGAGTTCTAACTCCAGCTGGAGAAACGCGCGCAACTTTGCGGCCGGCGCAAGGTCCGTTCGCTCGACGATTTCCTTCAACCGGTTGAACTGGTCGAGCCGAACGCGATTTCCAAAGGCCTCGGCGATATCGAGCTTGGCGGCGAAGTAACGATAGAGATTGCCCGGCGACATGTTGCAGTCGTCGGCGATCTCCGACATCGTTGTTTTACGATAGCCGTAATGCATGAAACGGGCGCTGGCGGCGGCCAGAATGCGCTCGGCGGTGTCGTCGAGTTCCTCCATCGAAGTAAAATGAAGCCGGACTTTTGAAGAATCAATAACGGCTTCAACGTTCCCGGCGCCGGTCATCGGCGGGGACCGAATCGCGGGGACCATCATGACGTCTGCTTTCGGCTCGATTGGCGTCGTTGGCGCAGGAGCGTGGGGCGCAGCGCTGGCTTGCGCCATCGCCCGGGCCGGCGGACGGCCCATCTTGTGGGCGCGTTCCGCGGCCGACGCGCGCCGAATTCAAGCCGAACGCGAAAACCCGCGGCGACTGCCCGGCGTCCGCTTGCCCGACGCCATTGAAGCCACCGCCGACTTGGGCGTTTGCGCTGGGGCCGAGGCGCTGCTGATCGCCGTTCCCGCTCAAACGAACCGCGCGATGTTTGAACGGCTCGCCGGTATGGCCGGTATGGCGGTCAGGCCCGTCCCGGTCGCCCTGAGCGCCAAGGGTTTGGAGGCCGAAACCGGCGCGTTTCTCAGCGATATTCTCGCCGACGTATGGCCGAACGCGCGCCCGGCCATACTCTCAGGCCCTAGCTTCGCCGCCGATGTGGCGGCGGGCCTACCGACGGCGGTGACGCTCGCCTGTCCGGACGAAGCGCTCGGACGGCGCTGGGCGGAAAGCCTCAAGAGCCCCGACTTCCGTCCCTACCTGTCTACGGACCTTATCGGCGCGCAGCTGGGCGGCGCCATGAAGAACGTTCTGGCGATCGCCTGCGGCGTCGTCGAGGGCCGGGGGCTCGGCGAAAGCGCGAGGGCCGCGCTTATCGCCCG
>JBCDJH010000293.1:0-3412 GCA_038747965.1 Pseudomonadota bacterium | reverse complement strand
CGTAGCGGAGGGCTCCAGAAGACAGAACCTTCGGCTCACGAACAGTGAGGAGACCTCTTTTTTGCGTTCATCCTCGGCGCCGTCTCTGAACTTCACAAAGAGAACGCTTTATCCGTTCAAACGATTGGCGAGCATCGTTCCCGACCCCGCCCCAACGCCAGCTCCCGGCCATGTTGAAGCCCCGACCATGTAGAGTTTATCGACCGGCGTCTTCCAGTCAGCCCAGCCAAGAACGGGCCGGAACAGAAAGTTCTGTGACAAATGGTGGCTGCCGGCGATTTGATCGCCGCCCACAAGGTTCGGGTTCTCCCGTTGCAAGTCGTCGGGAGAGAAGACGGCGCTGCCGATCACCTTTTTTTGGATACCAGGCGCATAGCGTTCAAGGATCGACAGCGCGCGCGCACTGTAGGCGTCTTTAACGTCCGCCCACTCCCTACCGGTGATTTCGCCAGCCTCGTCGCCGCTTATCTGCGCGGGGAGAACGCGAACTTGAATCCACAATATGTGCTTGCCCTCGGGCGCCCGACTGTCGTCGATGGCTGTCGGTTGCCCGACGACAAGAACTGGCTCCGCCGGCAAGACGCCATTTTTCGCTTGCGTGTATACGTTCGCCATCATCTGGAGACTGGGAGCCAAATGTACGTAAGCGAACTTTTTCAGCTGTTCCCCGGCGGCCCAGTCAGGCAAGCCGTCAAGCGCAAGGTGGATCATCATGGTGCCGGGCGCATGGGCGAAGTTGACGGCGCCCCGATCGAAGGCCTCATTACCAGTGCCGGATTTCAGCAGGCCGGACCGCGTTAACGCTGACGGGGCCACATTCGCGATCACCGCTTTCTTTGCGCGGTATACGGTTCCGTCCCGCAACTTCACCCCGTCCGCCTTGCCGCCCTTCACCAGAATCTCTTCGACAGGAGCGTCCGTATAGATATCGCCGCCAGCCTCTTTGATCATGCCCGCCAAGGCGCGAATCATTGTTTCGGCGCCGCCCTTGCCGATCACCATCCCAAATGACTGATTGCCCATGGCCTCCAGATACGGGAACAGCGCCCCACCTGACTGATCCGGGGGAAAGTCAAGATGCATCCCCCAAGCTGCGAGCGTGGTCTTGATCTCCGGCGACTCAAACGTTTCATCGAGAAATTTACGAGGCGAGGAAACCAACAAACGGATCATCTGCAAGATGAAGCCAGAGCCCCGTTGTCGCCAGATCTTCCATCCGGTCTTGGCGAGCGAAGACAAGGTCATCGGAGCGCCAAGCACCGAAAAGATATGGGGCGCGTCCTCGCCAAAGTTCTTGAGGAGGTCCGTCCAAGCGACGGCGTCGGCTGCGCTAAACTCCGAAATACGGGCGACAGTTGTCGAAACGTCTTTCGAAACGCCAAACCAACGCCCATCTGGAAAAACGGACGCGAAGCAATCATCCGCATGCGCGAAGCTCAGACCATGTCTCGCCAAGTCCTCCGCATATTCCTGATGAAAAGCGGAGCCGGCGAACTGGCTAAGGTTCATAGCCGCTAAGTCGTGACGAAAACCCGGCTCGGTGAGCTCTCGCGTTTGCACTGCGCCGCCAAGCGACGGGTTACGTTCGAAGACGCCAATGCGCCATCCCCGCCGCGCGAGAATAGCCGCCGCGGCCAGGCCATTGTGCCCGCCGCCTATGATGATGGCGTCATATTTCTTCGTCCCCATATCTTTGCACCCACCCGGATTATGCGAAAACTTCATCAGTCGTATATTCGCATGCCTTTATTGGCAAGGCGCACGCCGCACACCGCACGCGGGGGCGTCGCCCTAAGGCGGCGCCCGTTCAGCACGAAGAGGCGCGCTCGCCTCAACCAGAAATGAAGACGTCGCAATGATGTTGAGGCGGAGGAGGTTTGCACGACGTATCCGCAACCTCTTCTCAGCCCAAGGCGTAATCGATATCCCGATTAGACGCAGACGTCTCAATAACGCTGGAGAAATTCTATCCCGGTACGGTTTAATATGGCGTCAGACGCCGTCAATCTGAAATACCGTTGGGTCGTTAGCTTCTGCGGTTTTGCGCCTTTAGCCACTTTTTCATATCGGCGTCGCTGAAGTAGAAGCTCTGGACTTCGATGTCGCCTTCCACCACTGACCAGCCGACGCGGGTCGGGCGGGTGATCACGTCTTCGACGAGATCGACCCAGCGTAGCCAAACCCAAGCGCGCGGCCGGCGATACTGAGGCGGAAGCTCCGCACGGGGATCGTCACACTCCACCGGCAACAGGGCGAAATGGGGAACGGCCGCGCGGCGCTTCCCCGCGCCGCCATCTGTCATTCAGCGGGCGCGCTCAACGCGGCGGCGCCAGCCGAAGCCGCGTCGCCCCGCAGGTCACGGGCGCGTTCGGCGAGAAGGAAGCTAAGCCAAGATTGGCCCATCGTCTCCAGAATTGAGGATTGTCGCTCAAGCATTTGCGACAAGTCGTCCAAGCGAACCGCAGCGATCGTCGTCATGGCCTTACCCTCTCCAGCTATCGTAACACTCTGTTTACGATTGAAGGGCGGGATCGGTTCACGAAAAAGGCAAACCGGGGTCGGTCATCTCAGCGGCGAGGCCGATCTCTAGGCTAGCCCGGCGCGGCCCATGGCGAGGAACTTTTCGCGGCGCTGCGCCAGGAGCTTGTCCGGCGACAGATCGGCGAGCTCGTTCAGCGTTTCCTCGATCTTGTCGCCTGCTTGGACGACGGCGGTCGCCACATCCCGGTGGGCGCCGCCAATGGGCTCCGCAATCACTTCATCGATGACGCCAAGCTCAAGGAGATCCTGGGCGGAGATGCGCATGGCTTCCGCCGCATCCGGCGCCTTGTTGGAATCGCGCCACAGGATGGAGGCGCAGCCCTCCGGCGAGATCACCGAGTAGACGGAATGCTCCAGCATAAAGATCCGATTGGCGCCAGCGAGCGCCACGGCCCCGCCGGAGCCGCCCTCGCCGACAATGATCGCCACATTGGCCGTGCGCAGCTTGAGGCAGCGCGCCGTGCTCTGGGCGATGGCTTCCGCCTGGCCGCGCTCTTCCGCGCCCACGCCCGGATAGGCACCGGCGGTATCGACGAAGGCGATCAGGGGCATGTCGAAGCGCTGGGCCAAGGTCATCAGACGTTGCGCCTTGCGATAGCCTTCCGGCCGCGCCATGCCGAAGCGGTGGCGCACCCGGCTTTCCATGTCCGAGCCCTTTTCCTGACCCATCAGGACGACGCTGCGGCCCTGGAAGCGGCCGAGGCCACCGATGATGGCGCGATCCTCGCCATAGAGCCGGTCGCCGGCCAGCGGCGTGAAGTCCTCGACCAAAGCCTGCAGATAGTCTGAAAGGTGCGGGCGCTCTTGATGGCGAGCCACTTGCGTCTTCTGCCAGGCGGTCAGCTTGGCATAGGTGCTCTTCAGCAGGCGG
>JBCDJH010000292.1:0-3413 GCA_038747965.1 Pseudomonadota bacterium | reverse complement strand
ACGCGGGCGGCCCCTTCCCGCTTCGCGATGACGCCGCTCAGGATGTTGACCTGATCATCGTTGGTCACGGTTAGGACGGTTTCGGCATCGGTGACGCCAGCCTCCCTCAACAACTCCCGATCCAGACCGTCGCCATGCAGCACGACCGTGCGCGCGAGTTGCTCGGCGATGGCTTCAGCGCGGTCTTTGGACGATTCAATGAGGCGAACTTTCAACCCCGGGATCTGCTCCAGACTGCGGGCGACGAACAGCCCGACATTGCCGCCGCCGATCAAGATGACGCGCCGGGCTTGCGCCTCCGCATGCCCGAAAATGTCCAGCGCGCGCGCCACATGGGCCCGGTCCGCGACGAAGAAGACATCGTCGCCCACCATCATCTGGTCGTCGGAATCCGGGGTGAAAAGGTGATCCTGTCGAATAACGCCGGCCACAGTCGCGCGCAGATCCGGAAACAGGTCGACCAGCTGTTTGATTGGCGTGTCGACGACCGGGCAGTCCTCTTCAAGGCGCACGCCGACAACCTCAACCCGTCCGTCGACGAAGCACACGGTCTCGAAGGCGCCTGGGTTCCGGAAACGCCGCAGGATCGTCTCCGCCACCTCTTGTTCCGGCGAGATGACGACGTCGATCGGCATGTTCTTGCGGCTGAACAAGTCCTGCCAGGTCGGGTCCCGGTAGGCCTGGGCTCGAATACGAGCGATTTTTGTCGGCACGCTGAACAGAGAGTGGCAGATCTGACACGCCACCATGTTCACTTCGTCCGAGAACGTGACAGCGATCACCATGTCGGCGTCCTTCGCGCCGGCCTTATCGAGCACGTGGGGATGCGAGCCGTGCCCGACGAGCCCCTTCACGTCCAGTTTTTCCGTGATCGACCGGATAAGGTCCTTAGATCGGTCGATGACGGTGACCTCGCCGCCCTCGCTGGCGAGACGGCGGGCGATGCCGTAGCCGACCTGTCCAGCTCCGCAGATGATGACTTTCATGCGACCCTGCTTTCGCCTGTGCGCCCTTGGGCGCGCTTGGCCGAGCGGTGGCTATGCATCCACTTTCTCTTGCCGCAAGCCGGTGACGCCGAGCGACTTCAGTTTGCGGTGAAGGGCTGACCGCTCCATCCCAATGAAAGCCGCGGTGCGGGAGATGTTGCCGCCGAAACGGTTGATCTGCGCCATGAGATATTCGCGCTCGAAGCGTTCGCGGGCGTCGCGCAGGGGCAATGCGATGATTTGCTGCGCGTCTTGACCTCGCGGAAAGGCCGGGCCGCCATCGACGATTTCAGCCGGCAGCATCTCACAGGTGATGGGATCGTCCGGCCCGCCGGTGGCGAGGATCAAAATGCGCTCCGCGATGTTGCGAAGCTGACGGACGTTGCCAGGCCAATCATAGGCTTGAAGCGCGGCCATGGCGTCAGGCGCGAGGCGGCGCGGCGTGGCCCCCATGGAGGCGGACAACTGCGTCAGGAAGTGCTCCGCCAGGACCGGGATATCGTCTCGGCGCTCCGCCAGCGACGGGGCGCGAATAGGCACCACGTTAAGCCTGTGGAACAGGTCCTCGCGAAACCGGCCCTGGGCGGCCTCCGCCTGAAGGTCTTTGCTGGTGGAGGAAATGACCCGCACATCCACCTGCACCTTCGCGCGGCTACCGACGCGCTCAAAGGTTTGATCGACCAGCACCCGGAGGATCTTCCCCTGGGTCTCCAGCGGCATGTCGCCCACTTCGTCGATCAGAAGCGTGCCGCCATGGGCCTGCTCAAACAGCCCCACTTTGCGCGGCGCATCGCCGGCCGCCTCAATGCCGAACAACTCGATCTCCATGCGCTCTGGCGCGATGGCGGCGGCGTTCACCGGAACGAAGGGCGCATCAGACCTTGAGGACTTCGCGTGAATGAGCCGGGCGATAACCTCCTTGCCTGAGCCGGAGGGTCCCGTAATCAGCACACGGCTGCGCGCGTCCGCCACCTTGTCGATGACCTGCCGAACCTGGGTCATCACGGGCGAAGAGCCAAGCAGCTCCAAACGATTGGCTTGCGCGCGCAGTTCGGAATTCTCGCGCTTGAGGCGGCTCGCTTCCAACGCCCTCTGAACGACGAGACTGAGGCGATCCGCCTTGAACGGCTTCTCCACAAAATCATAGGCGCCGCGTTTGATGGCCGAGACAGCTGTCTCAATCGTTCCGTGTCCCGAGATAACAACGACCGGCAAAGCGCGGTGTTCGGACTTGATCTCGTCGAGCACCTCAAGCCCATCAAGCTTGCTGCCTTGAAGCCAAATATCCAAGACAACGAGCGCCGGAAGCCTTTCTTGAATGGCGCCCAGCGCTTCGTCGCTATCGGCGGCCAGACGGGGATTGTAGCCCTCATCTTCCAAGAGGCCGCCAATAAGCTCGCGGATGTCTTCTTCGTCGTCTACGACGAGAACGTCAATCGCCATGGCGCTTACCCATGCTCAATTCAGACTTTCTAAGTCCGCCGCGGCGGTGTCCGCGACGTTTGCTTCAGGTGCGTCCGCGGCGGATGGGCGGGCGGCGGCGCTGCGCAGCGGCAGCGACAGTCGAACCCGCGCGCCCCGGCCGCCGAGTGCTGAACAATCCGTCAACGTCAACGCGCCGCCGTGCTCTTCCATGATTTTCTTAACGATGGCCAGCCCAAGGCCGGTGCCTTTTGTGCGCGTCGTCATGTAGGGCTCGGTCAGCCGATGCCGCTCGGCTTGCGGCAGGCCGACGCCGTTGTCGGCGACGTCGATAATCGCGTCGTCCGACGAGGCCTTCAGCGTGATGTCGATTCGACCCGGGGCCGCCTCGCCTGCGCCCTCCTCGGCGAGACGCGCCGAGACGGCCTCCCCGGCGTTCTTCAAGATGTTGGTCAGGGCCTGAACCACCAAGCGTCCGTCGCACGGCGCGAACACCGCAGACGCCGGCTTCTCAACGTTAAATTCGATATCCGGCCAGCTGACCCGCTGAGGGAAAACAGCTGACGAAATCAGTTCGCCCACGTCTTCATCTGTGATCGCCGGCGTCGGCATCCGGGCGAACGACGAGAACTCATCGACCATCCGCCCGATATCGCTCACCTGGCGGATGATCGTGTCGGTGCATTTGTGGAAAACATCCGGGTTGGAGCTGATCTCGCCGGCGTACTTTCGCCGTAGCCGTTCGGCTGAGAGCTGAATGGGAGTGAGCGGGTTCTTGATCTCGTGGGCGATGCGGCGTGCCACATCGCCCCAGGCCGCGGTCCGCTGAGCGGACACGAGACTGGTGATGTCGTCGAAGGTGATGACCAGACTGCGCGCGCCGGAGCCGCTGTCGTCGCCAGCGACGCGCACGTTGAGGTTGGAGACCCGGCCTTCCCGCACGATGTCAATCTGCCCCTCGGCGACGGGCGTGTGCCGGCCCATCGCTTCGCGCACAAGCGGCGT
>JBCDJH010000291.1:0-3426 GCA_038747965.1 Pseudomonadota bacterium | reverse complement strand
TTGAGGATTTTCAGCCCGTCGCGCAGCCATTGGATGGCGGCGCCGGCGATAAAGATTGAACCTTCCAGCGCATAGGTGGGGGCGCCGCCGAATTGATAGGCGATGGTGGTGAGCAGGCGGTTTTGCGAGGCGACGCGCTCGCGCCCGGTGTTCAGCAATACAAAGCAACCGGTGCCGTAGGTGCTTTTGATATCGCCCGGCGCAAAGCAGGCTTGGCCGATCGTCGCCGCCTGTTGGTCGCCCGCGACGCCGAGGATGGGGATCGCCCGGCCGAACAGAGCGGGGTCCGTCTCGCCGAAGTTGGAGGCGCAATCGCGCACCTCCGGCAAAATGGCCTCCGGCGTGCGAAACAGGTTGAGGAGGTCCGCGTCCCACGCTCCGTCCGCGATGTTGTAGAGGCTGGTGCGGCAGGCGTTCGTTGCGTCGGTGAGGTGAGAGGCGCCGCCGGTGAGCCGCCAGATGAGAAAACTGTCGATGGTGCCGAACGCGAGGTCGCCATTCTCCGCCCGGCGCCGCGCGCCTTCCACATTGTCCAAGATCCAAGAGACTTTGGAGGCGGAGAACTAGGGGTCGAGCAAAAGGCCCGCGCGCTCCCGCACCAGCGGCTCCGCGCCGCCCGCTTTCAGCTTGCCGCAGAGATCGGCGGTGCGGCGATCCTGCCAAACGATGGCTTTATGGATGGGCGCGCCGCCGGCCCGCTCCCACACCACCGTCGTCTCGCGCTGGTTGGTGACGCCGATGGCCGCCACCTGGCCGCCCTTCGCCTCCGCCGCCGCGAGCGCGGTGCGGCAGACATCGAGCGTTGAGGACCAAATCTCCTCCGCGTCATGCTCCACCCACCCATCGGCGGGGTAGTATTGGGGAAACTCTTGCTGGGCGACGGCGACGATCTGCGAGGCGGCGTCGAAGGCGATCGCGCGGCTCGACGTCGTCCCCTGATCGATGGCGAGAATGCAGGGATTTTGAGGGGTCATGGCGCATCTCTCCCGAAGTTTTTCCGCCGCTGGGCGCATTCGCGCATTGGCCTAATTTCCTCTAACTGTTGTATAAGACTCAGCAAGTCATGGAAAGCCGAGGCGGCCATGCGGGCAAACCCGTCCACCCCATCGAACGCATCATCGTCGCTTGGCGCGAGCCCGGCGGATTTCGACCTTTTGGTGATTGGCGGGGGCGTCAATGGCGCTGGCGTTGCGCGGGACGCGGCGGGGCGGGGCCTCCGCACGCTTTTGTGCGAGCAGTCCGATCTCGCCTCCGCCACCTCCTCGGCGAGCACCAAGCTCATCCATGGGGGCTTGCGCTATCTGGAGTATTACGAGTTCCGCCTGGTGCGCGAGGCGCTGATTGAGCGGGAGACGCTGCTGCGCGCCGCGCCCCACATCATCTGGCCGTTGCGGTTCGTCTTGCCGCACCACAAAGCGTTGCGGCCGGCCTGGATTCTCCGTTTGGGTCTGTTTTTGTACGATCATCTCGGCGGGCGGAAACTGCTGCCGCCCACCGTGTCTTTGGATCTGAGGAAAGCGCCCGCCGGCGGGCCGTTGCGGCCGGACTTCAGGCGCGCCTTTGAGTATTCCGATTGCTGGGTTGAGGATTCGCGCCTCGTCGCATTGAACGCTCTTGATGCGGAGGAGCGAGGCGCCGCCATTCGCACCCGAACGAAAGTGGTCGCGGCCGAAAGAGAGGGCGGCCTCTGGCGCGTGAGCCTGGAAGACAGGGAGACGGGCGCGCGCGAGGAGGTGACGGCCCGCGCCATCGCCAACGCCGCCGGCCCTTGGGTGAGCGACGTTCTCACCAACGTGGTTCGGCGCAACAGCGGCGGCTCCTCCCTGCGTCTTGTGAAGGGCAGCCACGTCATCGTTCGCAAGCTCTATGAAGGCGATCACGCCTATATCTTCCAGAATGGGGACGGACGCATCGTCTTCGCGATCCCCTATGAAACCGACTTCACGTTGCTCGGCACCACCGATACTCCCTATGAAGATGATATCGCGGCCGTCGAGGCGAGTGAAAACGAGGTCGACTATGTGCTGGAAGCCGTCGGCGCGTATCTCGCTAAGCCGGTGACGCGCAGCGACGTGGTGCGGACCTATTCGGGCGTGCGGCCGCTTTACGACGACGCGGAGGATAAGTCGGCCTCAGCCGTCACCCGCGACTATGTGTTCGATCTTGACGCGCCAGCGGAGGGCGCGCCGCTTCTGTCAATCTATGGCGGAAAAATCACCACCTACCGCAAGCTTGCGGAACATGCGCTTGGCCAACTCATGGACGCCCTCGGCGAAAAGACGAGAACATGGACCGCCGGCGCGGCGCTCCCCGGCGGCGACATTCCGAATGCGGATTTTGAGGGATTTTTCCAGGGGCTCAGCGCTGAGTATCCCTGGATGGAGACGGCGCATCTGCGCCGGATTGCGCGCGCCTATGGAACCCGGGCGGAGCGCGTTTTGAACGGCGCATCCTCCATGGCTGATCTCGGTCGCCACTTCGGCGGGGGGCTCACCGAGGCGGAGCTTCACTATCTTCGGGACGTGGAATGGGCCCGCACCGGCGAAGACGTTCTGTGGCGGCGCTCCAAGCTGGCGCTGCATCTGGACGAGGCCGCGCAGCGCGACGTGACGGCCTGGATGCGGGCCGCCGCAGAGGCGCCCGCTGCGATCCCCGCTTAAGCTTTAGGCTGCTTTCAAAAGGTCGGCGAAACGCTCGAAAATATAGAAACTGTCATGGGGGCCGGGAGAGGCTTCCGGATGGTGCTGCACTGAAAACACTTTCTTGCCGTCAAGGGCGATGCCGCAATTGGTGCCGTCGAATAGGGAGACGTGGGTCTCCTTCACGCCCTCCGGCAGGCTGTCGCGCGCCACCGTGAAGCCGTGGTTCATGGAGACGATCTCCACCTTGCCGGTGGCGAGATCCTTCACCGGGTGGTTAGCGCCGTGATGGCCCTGGCGCATCTTTTCCGTCTTCGCGCCCAGCGCCAGCGCCAGCAATTGGTGGCCGAGACAAACGCCAAAGATGGGCGTATCCGCGTCAATCAGCGCCCGGATCGTCGGCGCGGCGTGGGCGGCCGTCGCCGCTGGATCGCCGGGCCCGTTGGAGAGCACTACCCCATCTGGCTTCAGCGCGAGGATGTCGTCCGCCGTCGCCGTCGCCGGAACCACCGTCACCCGAGCGCCCACATGGGCGAGCAAGCGCAGGATGTTTCGCTTCACCCCATAATCTATGCAGACGAGGTGGAAGCGCGGCGCGGATTGCGCGTCGAAGCCTTCGCCCCACCGCCACAACGCGTCGGTGGTTTCAAAATTCGTTTGGGTGGTCACGTCTTTCGCAAGGTCGGCCCCGGTCAGGCCAGCCCAGGCTTTGGCTTGCGCTGTCAATTCGTCCGCTGAGAACGCGCCGTCGGGGTCGTGGGCGATGACGCCATGGGGCATCCCGCTG
>JBCDJH010000290.1:0-3441 GCA_038747965.1 Pseudomonadota bacterium | reverse complement strand
ATAGGCGCAGCGGCCGGCGCAAATCGGCGTCACTAAGCGGCGACTGCATCGACTTCTGGAAAGTCGATCTCCGTACCAAGCGCTTCGTTGATGTAGTTCGTCAGGGTATTGAGCGCCACATGCGCGATGATTTCGACGACTTCGGCGTCGCTATATCCGGCGGCTTTCACCGCTTCGACGGCCGCTGCGTCCACCGCGCCGCGGGCGCGGGTTACGTCCACCGCGAACCGCACGGCGGCGTCCGCTTTTGCATCCGTCGAGCCGCCGCGGCGGTTGGCGGCAATTTCTGCGCCGGTGAGCTTCGCGACATTCGCGCCGATGTAAGAGTGGGCCGCCAAGCAGTAGTCGCAGCCATTCACCTGCGCCACAGCGAGCGCGATCCGCTCACGCGTGGCCGCGTCAAGCGCGCCCTTCTGAAGCGCGCCGCTCAGGCTGAGGTAGCCTTCCAGAGCGGCCGGGCTGTTGGCGGTAATGCGGAAGAGATTGGGGACGGAGCCCAGCGACTTTTGAACGCTTTCAAGAAGCGGCTGGGAAGCGGCCGGCGCATCCGCGACGGTGGCGGGCGTAGGGAGTCTCGACATGTTTCTGGTCCTTTCTGTTCGGTTTGGCTTGGCGAAAGCGCCAATGCCGACGCCCCGAACATGATGGCCCTTGACGAGCAGAAGAATATCTTCGAAATGGAATTCATAGTTCCAAAAAATGGAATAAAGGCGGCTCGATGGATCAATTGCGTGCGCTAGAGGTGTTCGCGGCGGTGGCGGAGGACGGCAGCCTTGCGGGCGCCGGCCGGCGTTTGGGCCTAAGCCCGCCGACGGTGACGCGGATCGTCAACGAGTTGGAAGCGAGCCTCGGCGTAGCGCTCCTGCGGCGGACGACCCGGATCGTCACCCTGACAGAGGCCGGCGGCGCTTACCTCAACGACGTACGCAAGATTCTGGAGGAGCTTCGCGCGGCTGACGATGCGGTGCGCGGCGCCCACCGATCGCCCACGGGCACGCTTCGGCTGACGGCGTCGACGCTCTTCGGCCAGCACTATGTCTCGCCGATCGTCATCGCATATTTGGAAAAGTACAGCGATGTCGTCGTCGACGCCGTCTATCTGGACCGCGTTGTCAATCTCGTCGAGGAGGGGTTTGATGTCGCCGTTCGGATTGGTCCGTTGCCGGATTCAAGCCTCATCGCTGTCCGCGTCGGCGAAGTCAGGCGCGTGGTCTGCGGGTGTCCAGACTATTTCGAAAGACACGGGCTGCCGACAACGCCTAAAGATCTAGAGCGCCATCAGATCATCGTGGCTCACCCGATGGGCCGGAGCGACCAATGGCGGTTTGCGGGCGATCGACGCGCTGAGATCTCGCCCCGATTGCTTTTGTCGTCTGTCCCAGCCGCGATCGACGCGGCCAAATCAGGTTGGGGGCTCACCCGTGTTCTGTCCTACCAAATCGGGCCGGAACTGGGTGCGGGCGGGCTGAAGACCGTCTTGTCAGACTTTGAACCCGATCCTCTGCCAATCCACCTCGTCTACAGCGAGGGCGGCCGCGCGTCGGCGAAGGTGCGAACCTTTATCGAGATGGCCGCCAACCAATTAAGAGCCAATCCGCACCTGAATTAGACGTTAGCAGAAAAGACGCCGGCGTTCCCTCTAGTCAATGGGAACGAGGTCGTGCCCGCCCCGGGGAAGCGCGATCCGTTCTCCGGTTTCGATGATCCGACGCGCGTCGCCGCGCCCCTCGATGCGAAAGAACGTAACCCATCCATCCGATCGCGGCTTTCCATGGTCCTGATAGACAATCGCCGCGATGTGGTCGCCGTCGGCGTCGAAGACGGCGTCCTCCGGTAGAACGCCTCGGAACTTCACGGGCTCGCCCAGCGTTTTAAGGGCGCCGCTACGTGCGTCAACTTCCACCAGCGAAAGGGAGGCGGCGTTCCGATGCCGGAACAAAGCGCCAGGAAAGCCGTTCGGGAGATATGTCCGCTCCATATTGACCGCGACAAGCAAGTCGCCGGCCCGGTTCAATTCAAAGGCTTCAGGGCTCTTGGAGACCTCAGCCACGGAAACGATCCCGCGCACGTCGTCTGACGGCGACAGAGCGAAGGAAACGATGTCTCCATTTGCGTTGAACACGGCGTCTAGTGGGCTTGGGCCCCACCCGGTATCGGCGACTAAGAGGTGATCTCCTGTCTGTGTCCACCGGGCGACGCTCAGCCAGCGATCCGTTGGCGTCGGCGCTTCGGCGTGGCCGGCCGTGGGCGTTCCAGTTTCGTCCAGGTCAAGCCGAACAAGGGCGACAGCGCGGTTGTTAAGCACCACCGCCGCCGCCTGTCCGCTTGGGTGAACAACGCCGTATGTTGCGCCCGCATCGACGTCGCGCTCGGCGAAAGCGGGGACATCTAAGTCGATTGATCGCGGCGCGCCCGGAACGCCGCCCTTCAGCGGAACAATCGTCAGTTCGCCATCTTTATCGCCGCACGCGACAAGCAACCAGTCGCCGCCAGGCGCCACATCCACGGACATTGGCTTGCGGCAGACGGACGTTTCGGAGACGACGTGGGCGGTCTCAACGTCAATTGTTGTCAGTGTCGTATCGATAGGAAATTCCGTGAAGACGCCGTCCGCCATCTCTTCGATCGAACGGCTGACCCCGCTTCTACTGGTGACGGCGTAGGCGAAGCGCGCCTCAGCGCCGATGGCGAGCGAGCCCGGCCAGCCCATCACGGTGTTCGAGACCGGGCGGTCGAGCGGCGCCGCTGCGCCGGTCGCCATATCAATGACCATCAATTGGTCGCTTGTATCTGCAATGGGATACAGTTTTCCGTCCGCATAGCCTGTTGCGGCCATGTCCGCATCAACAAGAGCCAAAAGCTTCTGTCCGTCCCACCCTTCGGGCGCGTCCGCGCTCGCCGGGTCGCCGCAGGCGAATGACAAGACGCCGCACGCGACGAGAAGGTGTTTGAGCATTTCACTGTCCTTCAATCCTGGGAGAAGCGGTTTAGAGCCTCAACGGGAAACCAATCGAAATGGCCTGGGAAGATGCGCCTCACGTCAGGCATGAGAAGCGGGATCGAAGCCATATCGCGGTCGTTGTCCGAGAGATCGCACATAAAGAAATGGCAAGCCGAACGCCCGCCGCCTTGATCGCTTTCGCCAAATCGTTCGCGCGCTCCGGCAGTCCGGCGTCGATCAGTATGGCGTCCGCCGGATCGCTGCGCCGATAAAGGAGAAAGGCGTTGGCGACATCCAAACGGATTTCGAAGAGGGCGACGCCGTCTACAGGATCTGGATGGCGGACCGTCTGAGACGTTTGCGGCAGCGCCAACCAAAGCGCTGCGGCGAAGGCGATGAACACCGAGCCGAGTGCAATCGCTGCGCGGCGTCCTGGCCTTGCTTTCCGATGTTCAAGGAGCGCTGTCATTACGGCCGAAGTATAGTACGGCCGTCGTAGT
>JBCDJH010000289.1:0-3470 GCA_038747965.1 Pseudomonadota bacterium | reverse complement strand
TCATGGACGATGATTGACGCGCCGTCCCCATCAAGAAGGCCGCCGGCCCCCAACAAGCGGACGCCCGGCGCGAACAGCTGGGCCCGCACCGCGCCATCGCCATGGGCGTAGATATTGGCGAGGTTCGCAGGCTTCGGCCCGTCCACATTCAAAAGGCCATGGGCTTTGGCCTCGGGGTTGAAATGGCCGCCAGCCGAGGAGAAATCGTCGCTCTCACACGACCCGACGTCATGAAGATGCACGCCATGCCAGCCTGCAGGCGCGCCCTCTAGCTCGATGGTGATGACGAGGCCATTTGGTCCGTCCACCAGGATCGCCCGGCCAAACGCCTCGCGGGCGCGGTTGATGAGCCGCGCTTCGGCGTAAAGCAAACCGCCGGGCCCATCCGCAGCCTCCGCGCTGGCGTCCGCGCCTTGGTCGGCGCCGCACGCAACCAGCGCGCCGCTCAAAGCCGCCGCAATCGTCAACGAAACCCGCTTCCAAACCGCCATATTGCGCACCCGAACACCGCATTGGGCGCATCGCACGACGCGCCGCTCTCTCTTAGGAAGGGATGACGCGGCGAAGATGAAAACGCAAGGCGCGCCCCCGCGTCAGATCGGCGAAGCTCTTGAAAAAGCTGGGCCAGCGGCGCTTGCCGCGATGTTTCGGCGAGTGGTAAACAGCGTGTTCGCTTCTTGCAGCGCACACTCCCATCGCGAAGGACCACCGTGGCTGACGACGACTTTACCGATCCCCCCGGAGAGGACGCGCCCGAGGGCGGCTCGCCCAATGACGGGGAGCAAACCGCGCTTGTCTCTATAGAAGACGAAATGCGCCGGTCGTATCTCGACTATGCGATGAGCGTCATCGTCTCCCGGGCGCTTCCCGATGTGCGCGACGGGCTCAAGCCGGTTCACCGCCGCATCCTCTGGACGATGCATGAGAACGGCTACGACTGGAACAAGCCCTACAAAAAGTGCGCGCGGATCGTCGGCGACGTCATTGGTAAATACCATCCCCATGGCGACCAGTCCGTCTACGACGCGCTGGTGCGCCTCGCCCAAGATTTCTCCATGCGGGCGCCGCTGGTGGACGGGCAAGGCAACTTCGGGTCCGTCGACGGCGACCCGGCGGCGGCCTATCGCTACACCGAAGCGCGGATGGCGAAGCCGGCGCATTTTCTGTTGCAGGACATTGAGAAGGACACGGTTCCTTTCCAGCGCAACTATTCCAATGAGCTGGACGAGCCGGTCGTCCTCCCCGCGCGCTTTCCGAACCTCCTGGTGAACGGCGCCGGCGGCATCGCCGTCGGTATGGCGACGAATGTGCCGCCCCATAACCTCGGCGAAATCGTAGACGCCGCCATCGCCCTCATCGACGCGCCGTATTTGGACGACGCGTCCCTGCTCGACATTGTGCCGGGCCCCGACTTCCCAACGGGTGGGTTGATCCTCGGGCGCAGCGGCGCGCGCAACGCGCTGCTTACCGGGCGCGGCTCTGTCGTTATGCGGGCCCGCTGCCATACGGAGGAAATCCGTAAAGATCGCTGGGCCATCATCGTCACCGAAATTCCATATCAGGTGAACAAAGCCTCGATGATTGAGCGGATCGCCGAACTGGTCCGTGATCGGCGCATCGAGGGCGTTGCGGATCTAAGGGATGAGTCCGATCGCACGGGCATGCGGGTTGTCATTGAGCTCAAGCGCGACGCCGTCGCCGACATCGTGCTCAATCAGCTTTACCGTCACTCGCAACTGCAAACGAGTTTCGGCGTCAACATGCTGGCGCTGAATGGCGGCCGGCCGGAACAACTCAGCCTGCGCGACATGCTGAACGCCTTCATCGCTTTCCGCGAAGAGGTGGTGACCCGGCGCACCAAGCACGAACTCTATAAGGCGCGCGAGCGGGCGCATCTTTTGGTGGGGCTCGCTATCGCCGTCGCGAATATCGACGAGGTGGTGCAGCTCATTCGCTCAGCGCCCGATCCGGCGACGGCGCGCGCCCAGCTCATGGAGCGCAACTGGCCCGCCGCCGATATCGCGCCGCTGGTCGCCCTCGTCGCCGACCCGCGTCACGCCATGCAAGAAGACGGGACGCTGAAACTCAGCCTAGAGCAAGCCCGCGCAATCCTGGAGCTGCGCCTCCAACGGCTCACGGCCCTCGGCCGCGACGAAATCGGCGACGAGCTGAAATCGCTGGGCGAGAAAATCGAAGAGTATCTCGCCATCCTCGCCAGCCGCGAACGGGTGATGCAAATCATCAAAGACGAACTCGCAGAAGTGCGCGAGGAGTTCGCCGATCCGCGGCGGACGGAAATCGTTGAAGGCGATTTCGACGTTGAGGAAGAGGACCTCATCGCCCGCGAGGATATGGTCGTCACCGTCACCCATACGGGTTACGTGAAACGCACCGCGCTTTCCGCTTACAGATCACAGAAGCGCGGCGGCAAGGGCCGCGCCGGCATGACGATGAAGGATGAAGACTTCGTCAGCCGCATCTTTGTCGCCAACACCCATGTCCCCATGCTGTTCTTCTCCTCCACCGGCATGGTGTACAAGATGAAGGTCTGGCGGATCCCGATCGGCGCGCCCTCCTCCCGCGGGAAGGCGTTCGTCAATCTATTGCCGCTCGGCGAAAACGAGACGATCTCCAGCATCCTGCCCTTGCCGGAGGATGAAACGGAGTGGGCGGATCTCTTCGTGATGTTCGCAACGCGGAGCGGCAATGTGCGCCGCAACCGGCTATCCGATTTCACGCAGATCAACCGCAATGGCAAAATCGCCATGAAGCTGGATGCGGACGACGCCATCATTGGCGTCTCCGTATGCCGAGAAGATGAAAACGTTCTGCTGACAACGGCGAACGGGTATTGCATTCGCTTCCCGGTCTCCGACGTGCGCGTGTTCACCGGCCGCACATCGACCGGCGTGCGGGGCGTGCGGCTCGCCGAGGAGGGGCCGCTTGGACCCGACGCGGCCATTAGCATGTCGATCCTCCACGGCGTCGAGGCGAGCCCGGCCGAAGCGCGCGCTTATCTGCGCCACGCCGGCGCCATGCGCAAAGCGGCTGGGGAAGACGTGGAAAGCGCGGACGCCGTAGACGCCGCCGACGCGGCCGGCGAAGACGCAAACCTCTCGCCGGAGCGCATCGCCCAGTTGGGCGCGGCCGAGCAGTTCGTCCTTACAGTCACGGAAAACGGCTACGGCAAGCGGACGTCGGCCTTCGAGTACCGAACATCGGGACGCGGAGGAAAAGGCATTATCGCGATTACGACAACGGCGCGTAATGGCAAAGTGGTGGCCTCTTTCCCGGTCGACGATACAGACCAGATTATGCTCGTCACCGATGGCGGCCAGCTGATCCGGTGTCCCATCAACGATATCCGCGTCGCGGGACGCAACACCCAAGGCGTCACGATCCTCAACACCCGGGACGGGGAGAAGGTGGAGTCCGTCGAACATCTCGGCGATGCTGACGAAGACGACGTC
>JBCDJH010000288.1:0-3479 GCA_038747965.1 Pseudomonadota bacterium | reverse complement strand
CGAAGCCGAGGCCGCGCACCTTGTTTTCGATGTCGCCCAGGCCGGACAGGATAAGGATCGGCGTATTGACCTTCGCCACACGCAGCGATTTCAGCACGTCAAAGCCGGTCATGTCGGGCAGGTTAAGATCGAGCAAGATAATATCGTAGTCGTAGAGCTTGCCCAGATCGACGCCTTCTTCGCCCAGATCGGTGGTGTAGACGTTGAACCCGTCCGATTTCAGCATCAGCTCGATGCTTTGGGCCGTCGCCCCATCATCCTCGATCAACAGTACCCGCATTAGGATCTCCAGTCTGCCGCCGCCCGCCGGGCCGCCCATTGGCGAAAGACGAACTTGGTTAATTTCGTAACGGACCCTAACGGCAATTTACTTAACAAAGGTTAACCGCCGGCCGGTTTCGCTTGCCTTTGGAAAGAATCAAGAAGTGCTTCGCGTCGGGTTTCAATGATTTTTGCGCGGGCGCGGCGGAAAAATGCTTAGCGACCCGGCGCGGGCGTGCTTAACGACGTTCACGGTTTTACGGGGCATTAAGCGCACGCCCTCTAAGATCTGAGTCAACAGGCCAGCCCATCGCGCTGAGGCCTTTTTGCAGATCGGACGCCAACCCTTGGACAGTCTTATTGATGAAATCTCCGCGCTCTCCCGCGAACGCGTGTTCGGGACCGTGGGCGCCGTCAACGGACTCTCTTTAGAGGTCATAGATGGGCTTGGCCGTCTCTCCGTGGGCGACCGCGTCACCGTTGCGGCCAAACCCGATCCAGTGTTGTGCGAGGTCGTCGGCTTCCAGAACGGGCGCGGCGTTTGCCTGCCGTTCGGCCGGTTGGAGGGGGTACGGATGGGCGCGCGCGCTGAGTTGCCCGCTTATGCGGCGGGCGGCGGCGCCTTGGCTGGGGGCGCGCTTCGCCCAACGACCGCGTGGCTTGGCCGGGTGGTCGACGCCATGGGCGCGCCAATCGATGGACGCGGGCCGATCGCCGAAGGCGGCGCGCCTTATCCCTTAAGGGGGCGGGGCGCCTCCAGCGTCGGCCGCGCCCGGCTTGGCCCCCGGATTGATTTGGGCGTGCGCGCCCTCAACGCCTTCGCCGCATGCCGCGAGGGACAACGGATGGGCATCTTCGCAGGCTCCGGGGTCGGCAAATCCGTCCTTATGTCGATGACGGCGCGCTATACCGCATGCGACGTCGCGGTGATCGGCCTCATCGGCGAGCGGGGCCGGGAGGTCCGCGAGTTCATTGAAGATGATTTGGGGCCAGAGGGTCTTGAGCGCTCCGTGGTCGTCGTGGCGACCTCTGACGAGCCAGCGCTGCGCCGGCGGCAAGCGGCCTTCGCGACGTTAGCGATTGCGGAGTATTTTCGCGACCAAGGCGCCCACGTGCTGTGCCTCTTGGACAGCGTCACCCGGTTCGCCATGGCGCAGCGGGAGATCGGCCTCTCCGCCGGAGAACCGCCCACCACAAAAGGTTATCCTCCGTCCGTCTTTGCGGAGCTGCCGCGTCTTTTGGAGCGCGCCGGCCCTGGCTTCGATGACAATGGAGCAGGTGGGGGCGCCATCACCGGGCTCTTCACCGTTCTCGTTGATGGCGGCGATCATGACGAGCCCATCGCCGACGCAGTGCGCGGTATCTTGGACGGGCACATCGTCATGGAGCGCGCCATCGCCGAACGCGGACGCTACCCGGCGATCAACGTCTTGAAATCCGTATCGCGCACCATGCCCGGCTGCAACTCAGCTGAAGAAACCGCGTTGATACGAGAGGCGCGGGATTTGATGTCCACCTACGAGGACATGGGGGAACTCATCCGTATCGGCGCTTACCAAGCTGGAGCGGACCCGAAGGTTGATCGCGCCATTGCGCGCCATGGCGAGTTGGAGGCGTTCTTGTCCCAAGAAAAAGATGAGCGAGCCGAAATCGCCGCCTCTTTCGAGGCGTTGGATGCGATCCTGCATCCGGGCGGCGCCGGCGCCGAAGCCGCCGCGGGCCCGGCCGAAGCTGAGCGGGCTGCGCCATGAAAAGCTATGCGACGCTGATCCGCCTGCATAAGTTTCGCGTCGATGAACGCCAACGCGTTCTGTCGCGCCTCGCCGCCGCCCGCCGGCAGCTGGAAGAAGAAGTCGAACGGCTCGATCGTCAGCTTGAGGATGAAAAGTCAGGGGCTGCGAGTGTGGAGGGCGGCGCCGCGCTCTACGCCGCCTTCGCCGGAGGCGTCAAAGCGCGCCGAGGAGAACTTGAGAAGTCCATCGCCGGGCTCGATGGGGAGGCCGCGGCGGCCCAAGCCGCCCTGCAGGAGGCGTACCGGGAGCTCAAGAAGTATGAGCATCTGGAGGCCCTGAAAGTCGCTGAACAAAAGCGGCAGGCGAAACGGCGCGAGGCGGCGGAGATGGACGAGATCGCCAGCCGGCAAAGCGCCGCCCGCGGCCGCGCCACCTAGCGGCGACGGCTTAGCGCCTATTGCAACGAAAGCGGAGCATCGCTCTCGCCTCCGCCACTCCCACGAACCCTAACGTCGAACCGCCCGCCGGTGCGTTAATCGCGGGTCCGATAGGCCCGCCAGATGAGGCGCCCGCTCGGTCGGGCGCTCTCACTGCCGCCGAAGGCGGCTGAGCCGCCAACGGGGATGGGCGGGATAGCGGGGTTCGGGTAGGGCCGCGGCGGCGCGTTTGGATCTTCCGGGTCCTCCTCGCCTGTGGGCGTGGGAACGGTGGGAGCCGGTTGCGGCGGCGCGTCTCTCCAAAAGCGGTAATCGAAAACCGACTTGGCGATGTCGAGCCGGTCGATGCTTTCAACGATGGCCACAGGTTGTTCGGCGGCGGCGGCGCCCGACAAGTCGAATTCGCTGTCTTGTTGCGGGTCCGCTGGATCTGGCGCGCGGATGAACGGCGCGTCCGTCTTGAGCAGCGCTTCGTACTGATCAAAGAGTTGCGCCATATCCTCTTCGATACCGTAGGTCTCCGCGTCCTTGACGAAGCTAAGGCCGAGGCGGCGCGCTTCGCTGCGGGAAATGGCCTGCCCGTGAAGACCGATTTGCCGCAGCAAGGCCGACACGATCGCTTCGTTGGACTTCGCGGAAAGCGGCTTGCGGCGGGATTCGAGCAGTCGCAGCGCCACCCGTTCGCCCTCTTGCGCCACCCTGTTGAACAGTCCGAGCACGATCGGCGGCACGCTCGCCGCCAACATCCGAAACGCTTCCAGCCGCGCCAACGCCGATTTGAGGCCCGAGCGCTCCACCAAATCAAAGTAGGCGGACACCGCTTCCACACTCGTCTGTGCGCCCACTTGCGTGTCGATAGGCCCGAGAACCCCGGCGGGCCCCATGACGATTTCGTCGGCGCCGAGGCTGATCTTGGTCCCTGCGCTCATGGCCCGCGACGGGATCAGCACGCTGAAGGGACGATCTCCCAAAAACTCCCGCAGCATCGAGACGAGCCGCCAGGGCATCACCGCTACGCCGCCATTGGTGGCCAGCAGCAGATCCAACT
>JBCDJH010000287.1:0-3496 GCA_038747965.1 Pseudomonadota bacterium | reverse complement strand
GTCTGAAAAAGAAGTCGCCGCCTACGCCCAGCATTGCGCCGACGCTTTGGAAGCAAGACGCGAAATCCTCTACTCCGACGGCGGCGTCAAAGTGGGCGACCAAAGCATCGCCGATTTTTGCAATTCGGATCCGGCAAGAATGGTTGCAGTTATAGACGCGGTTCTAAGCGGGATGTCGCTTGTAAATGGGGAACGCAACATCGCCGAACTAGAAAGGCTAACTGCCTTCGTGCGACGGGGTGCTTTGAGCGCGCTGGACGAATTTTCGCACCCAGATTTCGCGTTTGACGAGGAGTAGGAGGATGTCCATAAAGTCCATCGGTCTCTCGACGCTTTATGAGCTGGGTTACCGTGTTTGCCACTCCCAAAACGTATCAATCGCCGCAAACACGCTTCGGCGCGTGAAAGACGGCGCGGTTACGCACGACGAAATCGACAAAGCCATTCGCGCCTTGGAATACGCGCCCCTATCGCAGGCAAACGTGGTTGAAGTGGCGAGGGACAGCTGAAAGATGGCCGCTGCGCTTTCCCAACTGCTGACATGCGCGGAAGCCGCCGACCTTCTTGGCGTTACAACCGAGGATACCGCCAATCCTGCGCGTTGGGTGCGCGATCAGGTCAGAAAGCATAAACTCGCCTTCGTCAAAGTGGGTCGCACGCCCAAGCTGCCGGAAGCCACAGTGCGCGCCCTCAGGGAGATGACGACATGCCGCTATCACTCTACCGCCGCAAAGACGGAAGATCTCCCAATTGGTACGTCACCGGAACTGTCACCGTTTGGCGCGACGGACGCCCCCGCGAGATCAGCATCAACGACAAGAGTACTCGCACGGCTGACCGAAGGATCGCAGATGCCGTCAGGCAACAAATCGAAGCGCGCTACGCCCAACAGACGGTCCAAAACCGCGCCCCGGCCGCCCTTATCAGTGATCTCGTAGAAAGCTATCTCGACGCTGGAAAGCCCGACAGGTTTTTAAAGCCGATCGTCGCCGCACTTGGCGATTATGTGGTTGAAGATCTTGATCAAACGCTGATCGATACAGAAGGCCGCAAAGCCTATCCAGGCGTCGCTCCCGCGACGTTGAGACGCCAATGGCACGGCCCCATAAATGCGATCCTCAACCATTCCAGAGCTGGCGTCACCTTCACGCTCCCAGCGGGGTCGAAATCGACCATGCGATTTCTGACGCCCGAGCAAGCACATTGCGTTATCCAAGAATGCGGCGCCGGCCGACGCGCCGACCCCTGGGCTCCGACCCTGATTGAATTCTTATTCGGCACCGGCGCACGCGTGTCGGAAGCATTGAGGCTGACCAGCGAGGATGTTCACCTAGACTACAGCTCCGCGATTTTGCGGAACACCAAAAACGGCGCTGAGCGCCGGGTCGACCTTCAACCCCGGACATGCGCGGCGTTGGCGCGATTGCCGAACTTAGCCGAAGACGGCCCCGTTTTTCGCCGGAGAGATGGCAAGCCCTACGCGGTGCGCAAGAATACAGGAACGGAGCTGCGCTTTTTGGAAAGCGCTTGCAGACTCCTCGGCGTGCGCATGAACCCGCATATGACGCGGCATAGCTTCGCCACTTGGTTCTATAGCCAGACGAAGGACCTGTTGCGCCTAAAACTCGCCGGTGGTTGGGGCTCATTGGAAATGGTCGAGGTCTACGCCCATCTGGCGCCGCCCCATATCGGAGAAGACGCGCTTAAATATGGCTGGGACTTCAAAAACACTCCAGCCAGACTCCAGCTGGAGTGCGTGGACGTTCCCGTTACGAACCGTGATTTCTCGTCACGAGTTGTCACTTCGAACGAAACGAGAAAAGGCGGCGCCGGTGGAAAAAGCTAATCAAATCAAGGGTGACTGGCGGAGAGGAAGGGATTCGAACCCTCGATACGCGTTAACGTATACTCCCTTAGCAGGGGAGAAATATGCCGATACACTACGTTGTTTTCAAACAATAAAAGCGGCTTTCAATGACGTAGTCCAGCCATACTCCAGCTGGCCGGCCCTTTTTCAGGACATTGCAAACACCTCAACCGCCCCGCGCGGAGCCCTTCCCCGTGCGCGGCTTTTTCAGGAAAGGAGAGAGGGATGACGCACCCCATACCCGATGACGCGTTAGACGCTGACATCGCGATCCTCGCAAAAAAAGGCGCTGGCAAGACGTACACCGCAAAAGGGATCGTTGAACGCCTGTTGGACGATGGCGCACGCGTGTTGGTTTTGGACCCGCTGTCCACCTGGTGGGGTTTGAAGTCGTCGGCGGACGGCGAGAGCGCCGGCTATCCAATCGCCGTCTTTGGCGGGCCGCATGGTGACATGCCGCTGACCGAGAGTATGGCGCGCCCGCTCGCTGAGATCATCTCGCGTGAAAATCTGCCAGCCGTCATGGACATCGCCTTCATGAAGAAGGCCGAACAGCAAAGGTTTACTTGCGACCTGCTTGAGGAATTGTTCGCCAAAAACCGCGACCCTTTATGGCTGGTCCTAGAGGAGGCTCACGTTTTCGCCCCGCAAAGCCCAACCGGTGTCGAAGCCAGCGCTTTTCATGAGGTGGACAGGATTGCCCGTATGGGTCGTTCGTTCGGCTTTCGCCTAATCTCGATCACTCAGCGATCATCGCGTTTGCATAAGGATGTGCTCACTCAGGCGGCGACGATGGTCGCGCTTCGAATCCAACATCAGCTGGACCAGAAGCCGATCCTGGACTGGTTCACAGCAAACGCGGATGGAGATTTCGCCAAAACCGTCAAGGCCAATCTAGCTAACCTCGATGTAGGTGAGGCGTTTGTGGGCGCCACGGATCAGGATTTCTTCGATCGGGTGAAATTTCCCAGGATTACGACGCTCGACAGTTCGGCGACGCCTAAGCGTGGCGAGAAACGGGTGGAGCCGAAAACGCTGGCGGAAGTCGATCTTTCTGCCGTCCGCGAGGCGCTAGACGCGCCTGTCGAAGAGCCAAGCGCAAAGACGAAGATCGTAAAAGTCGTCGATGAAGCTGCTATCGAGAAGGCGCGCCAAGATGGATACGCCGCCGGCGAGCGGGCCGCCTGGGAGGCGGCAATTCAAGCGCTGCACCAAGCCAAGGTGGATGAGGTGCGCGCGGCGCCGAAGCCCGAGCCGGAAATTTCGCGAAAAGCAAAACCCAGGAAGACTGAGGGCGAAAACCCGCTTGTCGCCGCCGCACGTCGTATTTGGCCGGCAAAACTGACCTGGGCGGCGTTGTGCACTATGGATGGCCGAAAAGCGCGTGGAGGCCACTTTAACAGCCTTAAGCGCTCGGCGCTGGACCTGGGCCAGCTGCGCGAAGAAAATGGATTGGTCGTGCTCGCAGAGCCGCCGGAGACCGGCGGGGAGTGTCCCGCTGATTTATTGGAGCAAAACCTTCCCGAGCCGGCCCGCAGCATTTTCAAGGAAATCAGACGCGTTCCGGGTTTTAACTGGACGTATTATGCAGAGAAGCTAGGAAAGCAGCCACGCGGAGGCCATTGGAAT
>JBCDJH010000286.1:0-3504 GCA_038747965.1 Pseudomonadota bacterium | reverse complement strand
TACATCCGCAACGGGATGGGTCCGAAATGGGCGTGGCTGGGCGGTCTGTTCGCCACGTTCGGAGTTTTCGCCTCGTTTGGAACGGGCAACTACATTCAGGCTGTCTCCGTCGCCGACGTCATGAACACCAATTACGGCGTCGCGCCCATCGTCACCGGCCTTGCCATGTTGGCCCTGGCCGCCGCCGTCATCCTGGGCGGCGTCAAGCGCATCGCCAACGTCGCCAGCAAGCTCGTGCCGGCGATGGCGGGCGCCTACATGCTGGCGGGGCTCATTATCATCGCCATGAACCTTGGCGAAGTGCAGGGCGCCTTCGGCCTGATCGTGCAGCGCGCTTTCGGGTTCGACGCGGCGGCGGGCGGTTTCGTCGGCGCGCTGTTCTGGCTCGCTATGCAAAAGGGCGTCGCTCGCGGCATCTTCTCAAACGAAGCGGGCCAGGGCTCCGCGCCGATCGCCCATGCGGCCGCCAAAACCAACGACCCGGTCGATCAGGGGCTCGTCGCCATGCTCGGGACGTTCATCGATACGCTCGTTGTCTGCACGGTGACGGGCCTGGTGATCCTCACCACCAATGTCATCCCGCCTGAATGCAACGCGCTTGCGATCTTAAGCGGCGACGCGCTCGCTGCGGCCTGCGATACGGGCGCGCCGGTGACGGCGGCGGCGTTCGGCGCAGGGCTCCCGGGCGTCGGCGGCCATGTGGTGGCGATCGGCCTCGCTCTCTTCGCTTTCACGACGATCCTCGGCTGGAGCTACTACGGGGAGCGGTGCGCCGAGTTCCTATTTGGGGAGCGGGCGGTGACGCCCTATCGGCTGATTTACCTAGCGATAATCCCGGCAGCCGCGATGGCGCTCTACGCCACCGGGTCCGACGGGGACAATGACAGCGTTGTGAACCTCATCTGGCTCGCGGTGGATACGCTGACGGGGCTTATGGCGGTCCCGAACTTAATCGCGCTCGCCGCCCTCAGCCCTTTCATCATCACGCTCACACGCGGCTATTTCCGGGCCAAAGCCGAAGGCCGCGCCCAGGCGTTCATCGACGAGACGGTGGCCGATCGGCCGCGCGGCGGGCCCGCGACCTGAGACCTTCGCCGGATTGCGGGGCGTTCCCATAGCCGCTACACCCTCGGCAACGCACGAATTTGACGAAAGAGGAGAGGCTAATGGCGCGGAAAAAATTGGCGATGGTGGGATCCGGCATGATCGGGGGCACCCTTGCGCATC
This sequence comes from Pseudomonadota bacterium, assembly GCA_038747965.1. Taxonomy (GTDB): domain Bacteria; phylum Pseudomonadota; class Alphaproteobacteria; order Caulobacterales; family Parvularculaceae; genus JBCDJH01. The sequence goes on along the minus strand of JBCDJH010000286.1, from coordinate 2,277 downwards.
TCGCCGCGATGAAAGAGTTGGGCGACGTGGTGCTGTTCGACATCGCCGACGGCATTCCCCAGGGCAAAGGCTTGGACATCGCCGAGTCCTCGCCGGTTGACGGGTTCGACTCAGCCCTTTCCGGCACCACCAGCTATGAGGACATCGCGGGCGCTGACGTGGTCATCGTCACCGCGGGCGTGCCGCGCAAGCCAGGCATGAGCCGCGACGATCTCATCGGCATCAATCTGAAAGTCATGAAGGCCGTGGGCGAGGGCATCAAAGCCAACGCGCCGGACGCCTTCGTCATCTGCATCACCAATCCGCTCGACGCTATGGTTTGGGCGCTGCGCGAATTCTCTGGCCTCGCCCACAACAAAGTGGTCGGCATGGCCGGCATTTTGGACAGCGCGCGGTTCCGCTATTTCCTCGCCGAAGAATTCAACGTGTCCGTCGAGAACGTGACGGCCTTTGTGCTCGGCGGCCATGGCGACACCATGGTGCCGCTGGTGCGCTACTCAACGGTCGCCGGCATTCCGTTGCCGGATCTTGTGAAGATGGGCTGGACCACCCAGGAAAAGCTGGACGCCATCGTTGATCGGACCCGCAAAGGCGGCGGCGAAATCGTCAGCCTGTTGAAGACTGGCTCCGCCTACTACGCGCCGGCGGCGAGCGCCATCCAAATGGCGGAAGCCTATCTTAAGGATAAAAAGCTGGTCGCGCCCTGCGCCGCGCATCTCACCGGCCAGTATGGCGTCAACGACCTCTATGTGGGCGTGCCCGTTGTGATTGGTTCGGAAGGCGTTGAGCGGGTTGTGGAGGTTGAGTTCACGGCGGATGAGAAGTCAATGTTCGACGCCTCCGTCGGCGCTGTCACCGACCTGTTGGACGCTTGCAAGAAGCTCGAACCGAGCCTCGGTTAACGGGTATGGGCTTGGCCTTTGGGCGCGGTCTCGCCGCGGCCTGCTGTAGCTTTGTCATAGCGACGGCTGCGTGGACGCAGGAGGCTCATCCCTCCAGCGTCCACGTGACGCCTGAGATGGAAGAAACCGCCGCTGCTCTCATAGAAGCAGCGCTCACGGACGACACCGGGTACCAGACGGTTCGCTCTTTAACGACAGAGGTGGGGCCGCGCCTTGCTGGCAGCGAAGCCGAGACCCGGGCGAGGGCTTGGGCCGTAAAGCGCTTGAACGCCATGGGTTTCGAGAACGTCCGTGTTGAACCGTTCTCCGTGAACTATTGGGAGCGCGGCGAGGAGACGGCCGAAATCCTCGCCCCCTATCCACAAAAGCTCCTGATTACAGCGCTCGGCGGCAGCGCCGCCACGCCCTCTAAAGGGGTGACGGGCGAAGTCGCCGCGTTCCCATCGCTTGCGGCCTTGGCCCGCGCTGACGGGGCGGACCTCAAAGGCAAGATTGTTTTCATCGATGAGCGGATGACGCGCACCCAGGACGGCAGCGGCTACCGCGCCGCCGTTCGCAAACGCTATGACACGCCGTTCGACGTGGCCCCGTCGGGGGCGCTCGCCGTCTTGATCCGGTCGGTTGGCACCAGCAGCCATCGCTTTCCCCACACGGGATCAATGCTCAGCGGGCGGGAGGGCGACGGCGTTCCGGCCGCCGCCCTATCCGGGCCGGACGCGGATCAGCTGGCGCGCGTGTTGGAGGATGGCTCCGTCAAAGTGAAGGTGACAATCACGCCCAAGCGCCAGGGCGAAGCCCAGTCTGGCAACGTGATCGCAGAGCTTCCGGGCCGAGAGGCGCCGGGCGAAATCGTTCTGATCGGCGCGCATCTCGATTCATGGGATCTCGGAACCGGCGCGATTGACGACGGGGCCGGCGTCGGCATTGTCATCGGGGCCGCGCATACGATCAAAGAAACGCTCCAAAAGCCGCCTCGGCGCACCATCCGCATCGTTTTGTTCGGGTCGGAGGAAGTCGGCCTCGTCGGTGCGCGGGCCTATCGCGACGCCCATAAGGATGAACTTGCGCAGCACGTTCTGGCTGCGGAGTCGGACTTTGGCGCGGCGCAGGTATGGCGGTTCGACAGCCGCGTGGCCGAGGCCGCGCTGCCCGCAATCGATCAGATTGGCGCGGCGCTCACGCCCCTCAAAATCTTCCGCGGCCACAATCAGGCGACTCACGGGCCGGACATCAAGCCTTTGCGAGAGGCGGGCGTGCCGATGGTCTCCCTTGTTCAGAACGGCACGGACTATTTCGACCTCCACCACACGCCGAATGACACGTTCGACAAAATCGATCCAGCGCAACTGGCCCAAACCGCCGCCGCCTATGCGGC
>JBCDJH010000285.1:0-3529 GCA_038747965.1 Pseudomonadota bacterium | reverse complement strand
CCGCGACCGGCGCTAGGGTGCGCGGCGCTTTGGATGGGTGGCCGAGTGGTTGAAGGCACCGGTCTTGAAAACCGGCAGGCGTGAGAGCGTCTCGTGGGTTCGAATCCCACCCCATCCGCCATAAACGTTCGTTCCATCGAGACGCCCAGACGGTTTGTTTATGGGCGGACAGGGCAGAACACACCGCTTGTGAGGGGCGCTGAAGTTTGGCGAAGTCCCGCGTGCGCGGCGGCTGGTTTGCTCGAAAGCGTTGGTCTTGGTTCTGATTAGTCCGCCGAAATTGAGTGTTCGATGCCGGCACGGCCCTCCGGCGTCAGCACAGCCGAATCAAAGATCACGTGCTCTTCGACCGCCATCCCGTCTTCCAAGCGGAAGCGGTCGACGCCGCGATAAACGCGCCGCGATCCGTGAATGACGGCTGACGTCTCCCAAGCGATGTAGAGCATGTCGCCATTGCCTGCGCAGTCGAGCGGCGCGACTGTGACGCCCTCCATCGCCGCGAGCGTATCAGCCATCCACGCAGAATAGGCCGCCCCGCTCATCGTAGCGGCTCCTGTAAAGTGAATCTTGGCGTCAGGCGCGATCAGCTCCCCGACGCGCGCGCCCGAGGGCGCCGCCCAGAACGACTTAAACCGTTCATAGAAGTCCTGATGTTCAGGGCTGAGGTTGCCGTCACGCATGTGGACCTCGACACGCTTGTTTCCCTACGCGCCGAACTTATGTGCGCAGCGCACATATCGTCAATTGAAAAGCGTGCGTAGCGCACATATTTTGAACCCGTGACAGATCGGACCGCAAACCTGCTGGGCGCTGTTGCGCTCGCCGTCGCCGACCGTATCGAAACGACGGCGCGCCAGATCATCAACCGCGCCGGCGAGACGCCCGCGGCGCTTGTCGTTATCGGATACGGGCTGGGACCGACCAACGAAGGGCTAAGGCGCATTCTCGGTCTGTCTCACCCAGGCGCTGTGCGACTCGTTGATCGGCTCGCAGCCGATGGTCTGGTGGAGCGCCGGGCTGGGCGCGACAAGAGATCGATAGCGCTCTACTTGACCGACCAAGGCCACAGAACCCGAGACGCTTTGCTGAAAGGACGCCTGGCTTCGATTCGGCCGTTGCTTGATCCGCTCACGCCGTCGGAAAGCGAGACGCTTGGGCGAATCCTGGCGAAAGTCCTATCCGCTATTCCGGACACGGATTTAGATCGCTGTCGTCTCTGCCGCTACTGTGATGATAGGGCCTGTGTTGATTGCCCGATTCCCGCCGACTTTAGACGCCAAGGCCCTTGATGCGGAAAGGGAAGCGTCAGGGGCTTGTCGCCCAAAAGACGAGCGCAATCAGCGGAAACTGGAGGGCGGCCCGCCCCCACAAGACGGCCTCGGACGCGCCGAACGGCCCGAGAGCCATCCCGGTCAGCGCCATATGGATGTTGGCGGGCAAGACCGCGAGGAGATAGGCGCAGAGGACCCAACCAACCCATCGCAGCTGTCGGCGTTGGAGCAACGCGGCGGCGAAGGCGACCTCCATCACGCCGGTCGCCCAAACGATGGCGAGGGGATAGGGTAGCGCCGGCGGCACGATGCGCGCGAACGCCGCGTCGAAGACGAAGTGGCAAAGCCCCGCTGTGAAGAAGAACAAGGCCAGAAGCGTGCGAATGATGGGCTTGGCCAAGGGCGGCGCCGTCCCTCCTCGAATGGCAGCGGCCGCGACCCTTACTGCGGCGGCCCCGCCTTGTAAGGGTGGCTTGCATCCAGATCGCCTTCAAGGCCGTGCAGCCACGCGAGCGCCCCTTCAATCCGCTGCCGATCGGCTAGGCTCCCAGCGGCGCCGAGGGCCCTCAAGCCCATGTTAAGGAAACGGGCGCCGCTGGCGTCGTTGCTCCAGCCGATGAAGAAGTTACCGAGAAAGACGGGGCCGGAACTGTTGGCGAGCGACCGCGTCGAGCCGACTTGCGCCCCATTGCGGAAGTACTCCACCGTCGACGCCGCATAATCGATCTCGACCGCGAAGAGGTGGGTGGTCGTCGCGTCGGCGGCGAAGTCGAAGATGTCGAGTTCGGATGCGCCGGCCGCCGTATTTAGCATCACCCGAACATTGGTGGTTCCGGCGGGGGCGAACAAGCCAAGACCCGTTTGGGCGGTCGGATCGCCGAAGGACACCAAAGCCCGCGTCGGCCCGGACGGCGCGCTCGGTTGGTCGTAAACGCCGAACAGCAGGGTCTTATCCGTAAGCATCGAGCCTTGATGGATGCGGGTTACGTCATACTCCAGAATTCGGTTGAGCGGCGGCGAACCGCCGTGAAAGTAGGCGTCGTTCGCGATAAAGAGCTTGTCGCCATTGAGCGCCAGACCTTCGATTTGGTCGGCCTCCGGCACGCTGTAGTCAGCGACGCGAAACGGCGCCGATAGCGTGTCGTTCACGTCCCAAACAGAGACAATCGAAGGGTCGCGCGACGTCCATAGGCGCTGGCGAGCGTTGTCGAAGGAAAGATGGTCCACATCGGCATCGAAGCCGCCGAGCAGTCTCAGCTCGGCCCCCGCCTTCGACATCAAACGTATGTTTGTTCCGCCAGCTGAATGCACCCACAACGCGTCCGCGCCGGGGTGATAGGCGAGACCGTTGACCGTGAAGCCAAAGGACAACTCCCGGCCCGTATCGACGCCAGCTTGCGTCACGTTCCGCACCTTGTTTTGTCCTTGCGTCACAAACCAGAGCGTATCGTCCGAGTGATCGTAAGCGACGCCTTGCACGGTGCTGGCGCCCGGCGCGATGGCGGTGAGGTCGATTTCGGCCAACTTGGTCTGAAAGTCCGAAGACAAGCGCACGAGCGACGGAAGCTGCTGGCCGGAGCCGCCTGAGATCGTGTCGCGCCCGTCGTTTCCAGCCCACCACGAGCCGTCTGGCGCCCGGTCAAGGCCGGTGCAGGTAAACCCCTTACCGGGATCGCCGCCTTGCGCGTCCGGCAAATCGGTCGCGCCGACGAAGCTGGCGGTCGCCGTCTCGCCCCCGTTCAGCGCGTCGCTGGTCCCGTCGAACAACAGGACGCCGCCGCTCGACTGAGGCTGCGCAGAGGGGTTCGATTGAACGGCGCTGCGCGGAAAAGGCCCGAGATTTCGAAGCGCGCTGACAGCCCCGCCGGTCGCTTCGACGCCGACGGGAGACAGCGCATCATAGTAAAACGCCAAAGCCGCGGCCGAGGCGGGCGAATAAAGGCCCGCTGAACCCGCCACCCGAGAAAGCCCTAATCCTAATTGAAAGCTCACCTTCGTCTCCCATCCACCGGTCGCGGCTGCGACGTGGAGGGGCATGATGCGGGCAAAGGCGGCGCGTCGGATAAGTCGCCCCGATTTAGGCTCGCCTGGCCCTACTGTTGTTCTTTAGAATTTCTATCCACGCCTGTGGAAAAAGCCCAGATGTTGCCTTTTTGTTCGAGACTTCCGTAGATATTGTGTGCGGATAGTCAGACTTGGCCATACTTTGGAACAAACCAAGAAGATCAGCGCGCCCGAACCGAGCGCGCCGCGAAGCT
>JBCDJH010000284.1:0-3537 GCA_038747965.1 Pseudomonadota bacterium | reverse complement strand
GGGCTTGAGGGTGCTCACCGGCGGCTACCGCGGTACGCGGGTATTGCTGTTCGGCGCTGACATCTTTTGCGACACGCGGCGCATCATCGCTGAGATCGAGGGGCGCGCGCCAACGCCCCCCTTGCTTGGGGCGGGGCCGCTCATCAATTTCGCCCTCCAACATTGGAGCGACGACGCCTATTTCGCGCCGGGGGCGGCGCTCTCCATGTATGAGAACGCGGATCAGCTGCCCCAGGAAGTCACCGAAGATCGCGAAGCCTACTTTCATGAGTTAAGCTTCTCGGACTTCGCCGAGGATGCGCCGCACTTTCGCGCTCAAATTCAGGCGCATGCGGCGCTTATCGACCGCCAGCTGAGCGACGGCCGGACTTTCCTATGCGGAGACGCGCCGCAATGGGTCGATCTCGGCGCCTGGCACAACATCTTCATGGCGAGCGGCAATATTCCGAGCGCGGCGAGCCTTTACGCCCCGTTCAGCGCCCTCGCTGGATGGGTGGAGCGTATGCAGGCGCTCGGCCATGGCGATCGCACGGATATTGAAGCCGACGCCGCTCTCGACGTGGCGCTTGGGGCGGAGCCCGCTCCCATACCCGCCGCCGCCATTGAGGATCCGTCAGGCCGGACGGCGGGCGAGGCTGTCCGCATCGTGCCAGACGATCACAAGGACACGGTCGTCGATGGCGAACTCGCCCGCGCGACGCCGGACGACATTGTCATCCTGCGGCGCACGCCGCGTGTGGGGACGGTTGCGGTGCATTTTCCGCGCATCGGATACGCAATTCGGCCGGCCGGTTAAGCGCCAAAGCGGCGCAGAGGAAGCGTGCGCCGAAAAGAAACAATCCTGATTGTTTGTTTATCGGCTTCGATATGCTAGGCGTTGATCAAAGGAAAGCGCGAACAGGGAGACGACGATGCCCGACGGTTTCAAGGCGGAATGGCCCATGGACCTCAAAGCGCCGCAAGGCTCGCTTGAGGCGAAACAGCCGCGCCCCGCGGATTTGGGAACCAACATCCCCGATCCCGCCCGCTATCATGATCGCGCCTTCATGGCGCAGGAATGGGCCAAGCTTTGGCCGAAAGTCTGGCTCCTCGCCGGCGTCACCCCGGACATCAAAGACCCGAACGACTATGCCGTCTTCACTCACGGACATGAAGAGTTCATCCTTGTCCGGCAGGACGATGGCGGCGTCAAAGCGTTTTACAATGTGTGCCCCCATCGCGGGAACCGGGTGTGCCTCACGGCCCATGGCAGCGTTCCGAAATTCACCTGCCCCTTCCATAGCTGGCGGTTCAACACGGACGGCACGCTTGATGAGATCACCGACGAACACACCTTCGATCCGGAAGTCATCGCCCACCGCCCTGGCCTTACGGAAGTACGCTGCGATACGATTGGCGGGCTGATCTTCATCAACATGGATGGCGAAGCGCCGCCGCTGAAAGAATGGATCGGCCTTCCTGAGGGCTACATCGAAGCCTACGAAATCGACAAAATGAACGTGGTGCGCCACATGCGCACCGAATGGCTCGCCAACTGGAAAACCGGCGTCGACGCCTTCTATGAGACGTACCATCTGCCGCATATCCATCCGCAAACTCAAGGCGTGATGGAGGATTACAGCCAGGTTGATCTTTACCCGAATGGCTTCAGTCGAATGATCGTGCCGATCGGCGTAAAGTCGCACCGGATGAAGGATCAAGACAGCGTCGATCCCTATCAAAAGCACATGATGATGGAGGCGGGCCTCGACCCCGAGGCCTATGACGGCCCGCCGAACGGCGTGCGGGAGGCCATCCAAAAGGCCAAGCGCGAACGCGGCCGCCGCTTCGGCCTGGGCTACTATGACGCGATGACGGATGGCCAGCTCACTGACAGTTGGGCGACGGGCTTCTTCCCCAATGTGCAAATTGGGATGCACCCGGAAGGCGTCTTCATTATGCGCTTCACGCCGCATCCAACGGACCCGGAGCGGTTCTACTACGACAACATGACCATGTTCCGCTACGTCGACGATCCAGGCTATTCGACGCCGGCGTGGATGGGCCTGCCGGAGGGGATCGACGTCTCCGGAGATTTCCGCCCGGACATTGAAGAATTCAGCGCTGGGCAAAAAGCCGAACTCGGCGAGGTCCTCGACCAAGATGTCGAGCTCGTCCATGCGGTGCAGGAAGGCGTGAAATCGCGCGGCTTCCGCGGCCCCATTTGGTGCCAGCAAGAGGATCGCATTCGCCATTTCCATCGCGAACTCGACCGGTATATAAGCGGCGAGAAGTAGCCGTACGGCTCGCCCTCCACGAAAGGACACTGCGCCATGGCCAAAGATTGGCAAGAGATTCTGAGATCCGTCAGCCAAAACACCGGCGCGCTTGGCAAGGCGGCGCCCGACGCCATGAAGGCGTTCGCAGGCCTCGCCGGCGCCGCGACGAAGGATGGCGCGCTCGACAAGAAGACCAAAGAGCTGATGGCGGTTGCGATTTCCATCTGCATCCGCTGCGACGGCTGCATCGCCTACCACACCTATTCGGCCATCAAGGCTGGCGCCAGCCGCGAGGAGATGGTGGAGACGATCGCGCTCGCCGTTGAAATGGGCGGCGGCCCTTCCACCGTGTACGGCGCGGACGCCCTCACCGCCTTCGACCAACTGGCCGGCTGAGCCTTCGGCGCGCCTCACCGCGCGCTACTGAATAGGCTGATCAAGGTCGACGCGGGCGACCTTATAGCCCCGCTTTAAGTCGTCGATATGTTTGGCGAGCCACAGCGCCGCCCGGTCTGCATCGCCGGCCTCGATTGCGGAGATGATCTCCGACTGGGCCTTATAGATGCGCTGCTTCGCCCGGGGCGTGCGATCAATCACTTGCAGCAAGCTCGCGCCAATCAACAGATTGAGGGATTGCAGCATCGACAGCAGCACGCGGTTGCCAAGCCCGGCCGCCAACGCCTCAAAGAACGCAACGGCGAGGGAGACGATCTCCGCCGACCCCTCACTCGGCGCCGCGCCAAGGGCGTCCCGCACCTTTTGGAGATCGCCCGCGGCGCTTTCCGAAAATCGCGTCGCGGCCAGCCGTCCCGCCTGCGGATAAAGCACGCTCAAGGTTTCGAAGACTTCCCGAAACGTCGCGCCGCCATGGGTGAGGCTGCGGCTCGCCATAGCGGCGACGTCGAACGCATCCGGCCGTTTGACATAGAACCGCTTCGCCGCGCCGCGCTTCAGAAGATCGGCCTTCTCCAAAAGGCGCAGCCCTTCGCGCACGGTGGCGCGGGTGACGCCGAACTGCTGGCACAACGCCGCCTCCGTTGGTAGCGCCTCGCCTTCGGCGAGCGCGCCGGAGAGAATGCGCTCCTCAACCGCGCCGTACACCTTCAGGTAGGCAGGCTCTTTCTTTAAGCGTTCAAAGGACGGGCCGCCGTCAGCCATAGGCGTTCAATAGCTCGCGGCCAATCAGCATACGGCGAATTTCAGAGGTTCCCGCGCCGATTTCGTAGAGTTTGGCGTCCCTCAGCAAACGGCCCGTGGGGTACTCGTTGATATACCCATT
>JBCDJH010000283.1:0-3547 GCA_038747965.1 Pseudomonadota bacterium | reverse complement strand
GCGATATTCGGCGAGATGCTGCGCCGCCCGCAGGGTAATTCCGTCTCCGCTGCGGTCAGTCTCCACGAAGCGCGACACCGTGCGCACGGTCTGCGCCGCCGTCACAGCGGATTGCGATTGGCTTGAAGTGAGGCGCGCCACACGCATTTTCCGCATTTTCGCGTCGTCATAAGCGTAGTTCAGTTGGGCGGCGTAGTCTTCCGCATCTTTCTCAATGGGAACAATGTAAAGCCCATCGTCCGCCCAAAGATCCAGCCAATCCTCATACGCGCAGCGATCTAAAATATCGGCCTCTCGCCAGATGAATTCCGCCGCATCTTGAAGTGAAATTTGCTCGCTCATGCCGACATCATCTCTTTCCATTTTTGGTACGCGGCGCGCATGCCGGTCTCAGCGCTCACATCGCCGCGGGCGGCGCCGGATTCCGTCTCCCCCACTTGCGCCTTGCCCCGGTTCAACATGATCCACAGATCCGGCCCAGCGGCGACGCCGCGCTGAACGCGCTCCCACGCCTCCGCATCGTCCGGGCTTCCAAAACCCATCGGGCCTTGGAAGTGCTCATGCAGGCGCAAGCGCATGCGGTTGCCGGCTTCGGGCCCGCCATCCATTTGCAGCGCGACGTGCCGGATCTCTGTTTCGTCGACCGACATTGGACGCAACACACGGAAGAACGCCATGGAGCACGCGACATTTGGGAAAAGGTTAAGGTTAAATCCGGAGCCCCCGACCGCGCGGACGATTTTCCGCACTTCCTCTTCGCTATGGGTTTCCCGCAGCTCCTCGGCGAGCGGGGCGAACCGTTCCGGGATCGGCGCATCGAGATTGGCTTCCAGGTCAACCAGTTCGGGGATCATCACGAGCACGCTATGGCCGTTCCCAAGATCCTCTACATAACCGTCGCCATCCAAGAACGAGAAGAGGTCTTGCGTCTGCCCGTCGAGGGAGGTGAGGAACGAGCGGTGCACCACGGGGAAATGGTAAGCGTCCGTCGTGTTCTCCAGCTGGATCTTCCAATTGCCCGGGAACGTGAACTTATGTTCGCCGCCCGTGGAGACCGGATACCCGCCCCCCTGTTTCATGAAGAGGTCGATCCACGGCTTGGCTGCGCCGAGGAATGTGTCCAACGGCTCGATATCGTCCTTAAACGTTGCGAAGATCATGCCGTTGTAGCTCTCGGTGCGGAGCGATACGAGGGCGTAATCGTCTTTATTGAAGTCCTCGCCATACCCCTCGCCCATCGGCACGCCGCGAAGGGCGCCGTCTTGCGAGTAGCTCCAGCCATGATACGGGCAGACGAAGACGTTAGACTTTCCGCGGCGTGCTTCACATACGGTGGCGCCCCGGTGACGGCAGCGGTTCAGCAGCACCCGGACGACGCCGGCTTTATCCTTCGCAAGGATGACGGGTTGCAGGCCCATATAGGTGGTGACGAAGCTACCAGGCTCTTTGATTTCGCTCTCGTGGCCGACCCATACCCAAGTTTGAGTGAAGATCTTTTCCATCTCGTCGTCGAAAATCTGCTCGCTACTGTAGAGCGAGGTGTGCACCCGGTCCTCTTGGACGAGAGCTTTGTAGTCGATGTGCGGACGTATCGCGCTTTCCATTCCCATATCGCTATCCTCCTAACGAGTTCTCAGTTCTGTGGTTTGGGGATCGCGTCCCCCTGATCCCAGCGCCCTTCAATCCGGCGACTGAATAAGTTGGTGGTGCCAAAATTGCTGATGCGCCAGGCGCCGTTTTCTTTCGTAAAGCTCGCCGCGATCCGCGCCGACAAGGCGAAGGCCTCGCCGGTATGAAACGTCGGTGTTTGCAACATCACCCATGTGCCCTTCGCCGTCTCGCCGTCGACAGTCAGCGTTTCGGTTGTCAGGAAATGGACGTTATGCGCGAAGTGCGGACTGGGCGAACGGTGCCGGTCCAAGAACGCGACGATTTCATCGCGCCCACGATGGCCGCCAAAGTCCTTTTGATACTTCGCCCCCTTGCCCTGCCAGACGGCGCCATCGGAAAACAATTGGCCGAGCTCTTCCATCGGGGCGGACGCGTCCAACCGATCGCAGATTTCGAAGTAACGGGCGATCACAGCTCGGATCTCCTCGGCCGCCTCCAGCTGCGCAACCCGCGCCTCCAGCTGCGCAATCCGTTCGTTATCCGTCGCCGCATCGCCCATCGGTTCGCTGACCCTTTCGCCCCCTCAACTAGTCGAGAGGCGGAATAACGATTTCCCGGCCCATCCGCGCTTCAACGCGAATGTACTTCCAAAGCCGATATTCGCCGACTTCGGTTGAACGGAAAAGGTTGCATGCGGCCACAACCGACGCGCGGTCCGGCATATCGGCCAGAATGTAGGCGGTCCAAGGGAACCCAGTGGGAGACGTGCCGACCATCGTTTCATCGTCATCAAGCGTGCCGAAAACGGTCACCCCAGGCATCGCCTTGATTTGGGCGAGTATCTGGCTGAAGGGCTTCCAGACGACGCCGATGTCGGACCAGGGCAGGTCAAAGAAGTTCTGTTGCACCGCCATGCAAAACAGTGTGCGGATTGGTTTCGGAGAATCGTCAGCCATGAAGGCCCCCATTTCGAAATTCTATAGAGGTGTGCGGAGTTGAGCGCGGCGCTTTGGCCGCGCCCCAGACTTACGCGTAGCCCGGAATTGGATCGTGGCCCAAAAAGACCTTTCCGGCGTTGATGAATGTGCCTTCGGTGAGGAACGCGTGTTGGGCCGTCACCATCGCATCGGCCATGTAGGTCGACAACGGATTGTCTTTAAAGATGCCCATCGTGCCGGTCATCTCATAACAAGCGCGGGCGACTTCAGCGCCGGTGCGGGCGAGGTGGGACGCCGCGAGCCGCAGCGCTGCGGTTTGCTCACGCGATATCTCTTCACGCGCAACGGTCAAATCCCAGACCTTCTCGGTTTCAGCATAGAACCAGCTGCGGGCGGCGCGCATCTTGCCCTCCGCTTCGCCAAGATGCAGCTGCACATTAACGCGGTCGCCCAGCGTCGGAGCGCCGGTGATCGACTTGCGGCCTCCGGCCACTTCGTAAACATGGTTGAGCGCCGCGCGCGCCGCGCCGAAACCACAAATCGCCAACACTTGCGCGGCCATCGGCAAAGTCGGGAAGCGGAACTGATCGGTGTCGATGGAGGCGCCGGCGCCGCGGACGAACGTCCAATCTTCAGGCACAACCACATCTTCAACGACAAGATCATGGCTTCCAGTGCCGCTCATCCCCACAGTGTCCCAGGTCTCTTCGATGCGGACCTTCTCTGACGGCATGACGGCCATCAAAGGCAGCCCGCCGCCATCGGCGCCTTCGACCAATATGCCGACGCCGGTGTAGTCAGACCCCATGCATCCGCTGCCGAACGGCCAACGACCATTGACGAGAATGCCGCCGTCCACCCTCTTGGCCTTCTGCGGCGGAAAGACGCCGCCGCAAAAAACGGCATCCGGATTGTCGCCGTAGATTTTGGCGACGGTCTCAGCCGGAAGCGAAGCCAAATACTTAGAGCCGAAGGCGAAGCTCGCCACCCAGCCAGCG
>JBCDJH010000282.1:0-3571 GCA_038747965.1 Pseudomonadota bacterium | reverse complement strand
CTCACCATCGGCATGGCGGTGGACGCCAACGTGCTGATTTTCGAGCGCATCCGGGAGGAGCTGCGGGCCGGCAAATCGCCGCTCAGCGCCGTTGAATCCGGCTACCGCTTCGCCCAAAGCGCCATTCTAGATGCAAATATCACGACGTTCGTCGCAGCGGCCATCCTGTTCCAACTGGGCTCCGGCCCCGTGCGCGGCTTCGCCATCACTTTGGCCATTGGCGTCGTCACGTCTGTGTTCACGGCCTTCACGCTGACGCGCTTCATGGTGGCGAGCTACCTGACGCGGACGCGCCCGAAGACGCTGGCGGTATAGGGAGAGCTGACGAATGCTGCGCCTGAAGCTGCTTCCCGATCACACCAAGATTGATTTCATCCGTTGGCGGATGATAGCGTTCATTGGCTCGGCTGTCGCCATTGTGCTGTCGGCCATCGTCTTCTTCACCGCGGGCCTCAATTTCGGGATCGACTTTCGCGGCGGCGTCACTATCGAAGTGGAGACGCCGGAGCCCGCCGATCTAGGCGTCGTGCGCCGCGCCGTTGGCGAGCTTGGCCTTGGCGACGTCAAAGTGCAGGAGTTCGGCGCCCCGACGGACATCGTCGTCTTCGTTGAGCAGCAGGACGTCGCCCAGCCGGACGAGGAGGGAGCGGAGGTGCAGCAATCCGCCTCCGACCAAGTGCAGGCTGCGTTGGTTGCGACCCTTGGCGAGGAGATCGTCTTTCGGCGGATTGAGGTGGTGGGGCCGAAGGTCTCCGGCGAGCTCGTTCAGCGGGGCGGCCTCGCCATCGGTTTGGCGATCGCCTTCATGCTGCTCTACATCTGGTTGCGGTTTGAGTGGCAGTTCAGCATCGGAGCGATCGCCGCGCTGGTGCATGACGTGCTGTTGACGATCGGCGTCTTCTCGCTCACGCAGCTGGAATTCAACCTGTCGATCGTCGCTGCGATCCTCACCATTGTCGGCTACTCCATGAACGACACCGTGGTCGTCTACGACCGGGTGCGTGAGAATTTGCGCAAATACAAGAAGCAGCCGCTGCTTGAGCTTTTGAACATCTCCATCAATCAGACCCTGTCGCGCACGGTGATGACCTCGCTCACCACTCTGTTGGCGCTCGGCGCCCTTTATGTGCTGGGCGGGGAAGTGTTGCGCGGCTTCTCCTTCGCCATGATCTGGGGCGTGGTGGTCGGCACCTACTCCAGTATTTTCATCGCGGCGCCGTTGCTGCTGCTCACCGGCGTCAAACGCGATTGGAGCAAGGCGGCGGCGGACGGCGCCCCGGCGCGGTCATAAACGTCGTCGATCAGGGGTGGGCCAATGGAGTTTGAGCGGCCGAGTTTTCGAGGGCGCGCGCCGATCGACGCCTATGGCGATGGCGGCTTCACCGTGGGCGGCGCGCGGCGAACGGGCTCGCTTTTGCTGCTTCAGGACGATATCGCCCCTTGGCCGACGGCCGCTCTTTAAGCGGCCGACGAAGCCAGCATGCAGCCGTTGCTCGATGAGGCCGATCGCTATGACTTCGTGCTGCTTGGGTGCGGCGCGACGATCGCGCCGCCGCCGGCCGGCCTGCGGGCGCTGCTCAAATCAGCGGGGCTCGGCGTCGAATTCATGGATACGGGCGCAGCCTGCCGCGTTTACAACGTATTGCTCACCGAGCAACGGCGCTTTGCTGGGGCGTTCATCGCCGTCTGAGCGCCTTTGACGCATGCGCGCTGGGGGCTGAAGCGCCAGATGACGACCATTGCAAAAACGACGGTTGCGCTGATCGCTGCGGGACAGTCGCGGCGCTTCGGCGCGGCGGACAAGCTCGCCGCGCCGCTTGGCGATAAGCCGCTGCTGCGCTGGGCGGCCGAGGCGGCCTTCGCCGCGCCTTGGCGCGAGCGGATCATCGTGTGGTCGGCCGCCACCCGCGCCGTCGCCAAGGCCGCTGCGGCGGCTTTCGACGCGCGGCTGGTGGAGAACGAGGCGCCGGAGGCGGGGCTCGGCCGCTCGATCGCCTGCGCCGCTGCGGCCGCCGGCGACGCCGAAGCGCTGGCGATCGCTCTTGGCGACATGCCCTTTACGCCCGCCGATCTCTATCCGCGCCTCGTGGCGGCCCTGGCGCCGCCGGAGAAAACCCTCGCCGCGCCGTTCAACGGCGCCCGCCGCGGCCACCCGGTGATCTTTCACCGAAGCTGGTTTGACACGCTAAAGGGGTTTGAAGGGGACGCCGGCGCCCGTGAGGCGATTAAACGCGCGGAAGGTCGCCTGGCGCGGGTGGAGGAACCCCGGCCGGGTCCCTATTTTGATGTCGACACCGAAAGGGATTTGTCACGCGCGTCTGCTATTTTAACCAATCAGGATGGACTATCCCGCCCGTCCGATTCGGCGCGCGTGTCCGAGCCTGGACCCGCCGACTTTTAGAAGTCGCCGACGAGAACAGAGGAAATCAGCGTTATGGTCGCCTTCACCTTGAACGGATCGAAAACGTCGTATGACGGCGATCCCGATATGCCGTTGCTGTGGTACGTGCGCGAGCAAGCGGGCCTGACGGGAACGAAATTCGGCTGCGGCGTCGCCCAATGCGGCGCGTGCACGGTGCATATGGACGGCGTTCCGGTCCGCTCCTGCTCCATGCCGATGGCGGCTGTCGAAGGCGCGTCTGTCACGACCATTGAAGGATTGGACCCCGAGGGCCCCGGCAAAGCGGTGCAGGACGCGTGGCGCAAGTTTGACGTCGTGCAGTGCGGCTACTGCCAGTCCGGACAAATCATGTCGGCGGCGGCGCTCCTCGCTGAAACGCCCCAGCCAACCGATGAAGACATTGACGCCGCGATGACCGGAAACTTGTGCCGCTGTGCGACTTACCAGCGGATCCGCGCCGCGATCCACGCCGCCGCCAAAACGGGCGACGCAGAGACGAGCGAGAGGGGCTGACCATGTTGGGAACAATCACAACGGAAGACATTCGCCGCGCCATCGCCGCAGGAACCTCCAGCGTGGCGGCGCCGCTCAAGTCTAGCGTCGATCGGCGCGTGTTCTTAAAAGTCGCCAGCCTTGGCGCTGCTGGGTTCGCCATCGGCTGTAGCGAAGAGCCGGGCGCGCCGCGCAAATCAAAACAGGCGCCGGCGGAAACCGCTGAGGAAGCCGGGCCGCCAACGTTTCCGATGAACGCCTTCGTGCGCGTTGGCGCGGATGACAGCGTGACTGTCGTCATCAAGCATCTGGACAAGGGCCAAGGCGTCACCACGGGCCTCACGACCATCGTTGCAGAAGAAATGGACGCCGATTGGTCGCAGATGCGTTGGGAGTACGCGCCGGCGGACGCCGCAACCTACGCGAATACCGCCTTCGGCGTTCAGGGCACCGGCGGCTCCACATCGATCGCCGTCTCTTGGGAACAGCTGCGCAAGGCCGGCGCTGCGGCCAAAGCGATGCTGGTCGCCGCCGCTGCGGCCGCTTGGGAAGTGGCGCCCGCTGAAATCGGCGTGGCGAGCGGCAAGCACAACCACGCGTCCGGCAAATAGGCGAGCTTTTGCGAGTTAGCGGACCGCGCGGGGGCGATTGAGCCTCCGGCCGAACCCACCCTCAAAT
>JBCDJH010000281.1:0-3587 GCA_038747965.1 Pseudomonadota bacterium | reverse complement strand
TGGCGCGGGTCGTCGTGGTCCGGCGCGTCGTGGTCTTGCGGACCGGCGCTTTGCGAACCGGTGCGCGGGTGGCGGACGCCGCGGCGCGCATCGTGGTCCGGCGCGTGGTTTTCTTCGCAGCGGGCTTGCGGCCCGGCTTTTTCGCGGCGGTTTTCTTCTTGGCGGCTGGCTTGCGGCCTGGCTTGCGCTTGGCCGGCGCGGCGGCCGCTTCTTCGATTTTGTCCAGCGCTTCAGCGAACGTCGTCAGCGCCTTCATGAACTGCGATTGCTGCGTCTTCGGCAGAACGGCGAGCACCGCGCTCTCAGAAGAGACGACTTTCGGCTGCGCGGCGGTCAGCACTTTGCGGCCGGCGGCGGTGATTTTCACCGAGTTCGCGCGCGCGTCTGTTTTGGTGCGCTCGCGGCCGAGATAGCCTTTCTTGATAAGGCGGCTGATCATGTCGGCCAGCGTGGAGCGGTCGATGCCCGTGCGGCGCACCAGATCCGTTTGGCTGAGGCCTTCATTCTCGGACACCGTGTGCAGAACCGCGAATTGACGCGGCGTCGGGCCTTTGGAGCCGACCTCTTTGCTGTAGAGGTCATAAGAGTATTGCTGAGCCCGGCGCAGGAGATGCCCCGGAGAGGTTTTGAGTG
Source organism: Pseudomonadota bacterium (assembly GCA_038747965.1). Lineage (GTDB taxonomy): Bacteria > Pseudomonadota > Alphaproteobacteria > Caulobacterales > Parvularculaceae > JBCDJH01. The sequence continues at coordinate 2,954 of JBCDJH010000281.1, read as the reverse complement.
TGAAGTTCGATTTCGCCATTTTAGTCCTCTGTTTGTTGAGTTTCGCTATCCGGAGCGTCCATCTTGAACGCCAGCGACCGTCCCCTCACCGATGGAAGCGGACATCCCCCTCCGCGGCGCACAGACAATCCACCTATAGGAGGTGTATTGTTAATAATGTCTTGATTCTGTTCAGCTGACGTCAAAAACAAGAGGAAAAATGCATATTTCTGACTTTTATAGTCCGGCGTGGGGAGATTGCAACGCTGAATGTCCGAGATGCGCCCAAACGCGTGCAGAAGGAGGAAGCATCTATGACGGATAATCCGGACCCCGCGCGGCCTTCTTTCGCCCGGCGCACCCCCGATGGCGACGATAGGGAACGGTTGGTGTGCACAGAATGCGGCTTTGTCGATTACGAGAACCCAAAGATCGTTGTCGGATCGGTGGTCTCTGCAGAGGGCGGGCTATTGCTCTGCCGACGGGCGATTGAGCCGCGAAAAGGCTATTGGACCTTGCCGGCCGGCTTTTTGGAGTTGAATGAGACGCCTGAGGAGGGCGCGCGGCGCGAAGCCCGTGAGGAGGCGTGCGCGGACATCGCGATTGATCGTCTCCTCGCGGTCTATTCCATTCCCCGCATTTCCCAAGTTCAGCTGATGTACCGAGCCCGGCTCAATACGCCCGTAAGCGGCCCGGCCTTCGCCGTTGGTCCGGAATCGTTAGAGGTGCGCGTTTTCACGTGGGAGGAGATCCCCTGGAGCGATCTCGCTTTTCCATCGGTGTTGTGGGCGCTGAACCATCACCGATCGGTGCGGAATGAGGCGGCCTTTGCGCCTTTCGCCGGCGCGCCTGACGCGGAGGATCCGTTGAAGTTCAGCGCTAGTGGTTAAGGGCGCGGGGCCTTCAGTCTTTGCGTGCGCGAACTGCGGACGCGAAGCCGGTGAGCTGCTTGTCCTGCAATTCGCTCTAGGACGCGTCGTCTTGATTGTGCTTCATGATAAATGGCGTCTGCGCCATTGTGAAAAGCAGCGTTAGGGGCAGCACCCCGAAGGTCTTGAAGTTGACCCACACCTCTTCGCCGTCGCACGGCGCATTGGCCACGCAGTCGCCTGCATAACTGCGCCAAACGACTTCATTCAGCGCCGCCAAGAAGATGAAAAAGCCGATAAAGCGAAAGGTGAGCGTCCTCCAGGCGGCGTCCGGCAGTGAGAACGCCTGGCCGAAGACGGTTTTCAGAAACATCCGCCCAGCTACAAGCCCGCCGCCAAGGATCGACGCGAAAGTGAGGTTCACCAGCGTCGGCTTCATATAAACGAACGTCGCGTTCTGAAGAATGAGGGTAAGGCCGCCCATAACGGCCACAATTGCGCCTGAGACCATCAGCATCGGCGATACGGTGCGCTCGCGGACGTAACTGGCGATAAACGCTGCGGCGAAGGCCGCCAAGAAGGCGCCCGTTGCGACGAAAATCCGTTCGCTTTCCGGGAAGCCGAAGATCTGGGCGCCGCGAAAATAGATCCCGTAGAACACGATCAGGGGGCCCACCTCGATCAGCAACTTGGCGATCGATCCGCTGCTGGACGCGTCGGATGAGGGGGGCGGCGTGGAACTCATGAAAACGGCTTTCGGCGGTTTGTTTAAGGTCGTGTTAGCCAGCGGCGGCGACGAGGGCTTTGGCGAACTCGTCTGGATCGAAGGGTTGCAGATCCTCCACCCCTTCGCCGACGCCAATATAGTGAATGGGCAGATCAAACTTATCAGCGAGCGCCACGAGAATGCCGCCGCGCGCTGTTCCGTCCAGTTTGGTCATGACAAGGCCGGTGACGCCGGCCACCTCTTGGAACGCGTCCACTTGGGATACGGCGTTTTGGCCGACGGTGGCGTCCAGCACCAAGAGAGCCGCATGCGGCGCGCTTTCATCGACTTTGCGCATCACCCGCACGATCTTGGCGAGCTCTTCCATCAGCTCCTTGCGGTTTTGCAACCGGCCCGCGGTGTCCATCAAAACGATATCGGCGCCGATTGTCCGCGCGCGCTCAAGGGCGTCGAAGGCGAGGCCGGCGGCGTCCGCGCCCACATCCCGCGCCATCACCTCGGCGCCGACCCGCTCGCCCCAGACTTGCAATTGTTCGATGGCCGCGGCGCGAAAGGTGTCGCCGGCGACAAGCAATACGGATTTTCCCTCATCGCGGAATTGGCGCGCGAGCTTGCCGATGGTCGTCGTTTTGCCCGCGCCGTTCACGCCGGCCATGAGGATCACAAACGGCGCGTCGCTGTCCGGGATCTCTAGGGGCTGGGCCGCGCCCGTCAGCGAGCTTGCGATTTCCTCCGCCAAGATCGCTCGGACCGCGTCCGGCGCAATCTCCTTGTCATAACGGCCTTTGCCGACGGCGGCGGTGATGCGCGCGGCGGCCGCGACGCCGAGATCGGCGGTGATCAAGAGATCTTCCAGCTCCTCCAGCATGTCGTCGTCGAGCTTGCGCTTGGTGAAGATGCTGGCGACGCCGCCCGAGAGCTTGGCCGAACTCTTGGCGAGCCCGTCCCGCATTCGCGAGAAAAAACCCCGCTTCGGCGCTGGGTCCTCGGGGGCCGGCTCTGGTTCGGCCTCAGCCTCAGCCTCAGCCTCAGCCTCAGCCTCAGTTTCAGGCTGTGAGACGTCGTCAGCCTCGGCCTCTTCCGCGATTTCCGGAGCGTCGCTTTCGAGTTCGGATGGCGGCTCGATGGGCTCCGGTGGGCTCTCGCTCGGGATGTCCAGCAGTTGAGCTGGTTCTGGGGCCCCGTCCGCTTCCGATTCCGGCCGCGAGTCCTGCTGGCTCGCCCAAGCCCCATCGGATGCATCATCCTCCGGAGGAGGCGTCTCGTCACCGAAGGGAGGTTCAAGAGGCGCTTCGGCGTCCGCGTTCGGCTCCTCTAAGTCGTCCGGAAGCTCCGCGGGCGGCGCCTCGGCCGGCTGGTCGGCGCCCGTCTTGCCGCGA
>JBCDJH010000280.1:0-3598 GCA_038747965.1 Pseudomonadota bacterium | reverse complement strand
CTCCGCCGTTTTCGACATGCGTGGATCGACACAGATGAGGAGGTCGAGTGCCTCCATCGCCTTTTGCGTTTTGATCTGATCGGGCCAAGCGAGCATAGGATTGCCGCCGAGAACGATCAGCGCCTTCACCTGGCCCTCGCCCTCGGTCAAGATTTCGTCGGAGAGCGCGGCGGTGGGCATGCCCAGTATGGATTCCTCGAGCCCGTGCACCCGAAGGCTTTTGCCAAACCCAATGGCCGGCATCGGCCCCTTCGCCGCAGCGATCGGGGTAGACGGTTTGATAAAGAAGCCGGAATTCTTCCGTACCTCACCCTCTCTGCGCCAATGCCCCATCAGGGACTGCAGACTGATGGAGAGGCATTCGACGATGTTGCCGAAGCCCGACATGTTCGGCCCGGTGCCGACGCTCACATGCCCGCGCCGCCAGCCGCCATACATACGCGCCGCTTTCACGATGTCGTCCGCCGCGACGCCGGCGCGCTCGGCCGCGCTGCGCGGATCATAGGGCGCAACGGCCGCTTTGAGCGCGTTCAGCCCTTCGACGTTGTTGTCGACGAAGTCTGCGTCGAATAGACTATCCTCAATAAGCTGCCGAGCGATTGCAGCGAGAATCGCGGTGTCCTCGCCCGGACGGCTCTGAAGATAGAGATCCGCTTGCTTTGCGCATTCCGTCCGCCGCGGGTCGATGACAATCAGCTGCATGCCCCGCTTTTTCGCTTCATGCAGTTGCCGGGCGGGATTGGTGCCAAGACCGCCATTGTGCGAGATCACCGGGTTTGTTCCGACCAGCATTAAGCCGTCCCATTCCGACACGCGATGGGGCCCGGCGAGCCAATGGCCAAGCTCCGCCCGGGCAACGCCTTTGCCGGGCTGATCGATCGTCACGGATGTGAAGTACATCCGGCTGCCGATCGCCTCGAGGAACGCGTTGGCGAAGGCGTGCGAGGCGAGATTGTTGTATCCGAACGTCCCCACATAAAGGGCGACGGCGTCTGGCCCATGCTGATCTATAATCGCCTTGAGGTGGTCCGCGCTTTCATCGGCCGCCGCGCGCCAAGAGATGGGCGCATGGGAGCCATCGGCGCGTCGCTTCTGGGAGCTTAGGAGACGGGTGGGCAATGTGTGGTAATCCGCAAGCCGCCTACCTTTGACACAAGAGTACCCATGAAAGACCGGATTGTCCTTATCGCCATGGGTGGCGACAGGGACGTTTCCTTCAAAGTCCACAATAAGACCGCAATGGGCGTGACAGGCCCGGCAGATCACATGTTCGCTTCTCTGCTCCATTAGACGCTCCGCTTCGCTTTATCTTTTTCGTTGGTTTTCTTGATTTGGGATCGCGCTTCCAGCCATTGCTCATCAGACCATTTACGCAGCGACGAGAAATTGCCGCCCGTGGCCTGGTAGACGGCGCCGTCGATCGCAATGGTCTGGGCGTTCACATATTCCGCGCCCGGCGCCATCAGGAAGACAGCGAGATTGGCGAACTCATGGAAGCGCCCGGCGCGCCCCATGGGGTTCTGCGGCATTCTCTCATAGGCTTTGTCGCCGCTGCCAGGGCTTAGCCGCGCCGACATGCCTTCCGTAGGGAACGGCCCGGGCGCAATGGCGTTGAGCCGGATGCCATAATCGCCCCACTCAACGGCGAGCGACTGCGTCATCGCGTGGATGGCCGTCTTCGACATGGCTGAGGGCACTGTATAAGGAGACCCATTCCACACCCAGGTGGCGAGAATAGAGAGGATGGAGCCCCCCGTCTTGCCTTCGATCCACCGTTTGCCCACATCGTGGGTCATCTGGAAGGTGCCGCGGAAGACGATGTCGGAGATAGCGTTGAAGCCGCCGATCGTTAAATCTTCCGTTCGCGAAATAAAATTGCCCGCCGCATTGTTTATGAGCCCGGTCAGCGGTCCGCCATCCTCCCAGATGGATGCGGTCATCTCAGAAATCTGTTCGCTTTTCCGGATGTCGCAGGCGCGCCATGAGATTTGGCCGCCATGCCGTTCGCCGAGTTCTGTCGCTGTCTTATCGAGAATCTCGCCGCGGCGGCCGCATATATAGACGTGGGCGCCCAGAAACAGGAACGCCTCCGCCATCACCGCGCCGAGCCCCGTTCCCCCGCCCGTGATGAGAATGCGCTGCCCGGAGAGGATATCCCGCTTGAACTGCAGTTTGTCTGTGTCGAGCGTCATCGGTTGCTCCGAGATTTACGCGGCTCTCCAACGCAAGGCGCCGTTTGCGGCGGGGCGCACGTCCCCCTCTAGACCGACGGCGTTTCTGTCGAAGTTCGTCAAGGCGAGGAGGCTGGCTTCATCATCATCGGGACAATAGGCCAAGACGCGTTCGCCAGCTGGCGTCAGTGCAATGACGACGCCCCGCTGCGGCTCGCCGTCCCGCCCGTAAAAAGCCGTATAGGTTTCAATGGAGCCCGCGCCCGTATACTCCGAGACGACCGGCGGCGCGTCCGTGCGTCTTGCTTCGGCGGCGTCTTGCGCGCTGTAGTCTTCCGCCAGCGGCGCTCCCGTTGGAGATGCGGAGAGGACGAGGGCGTGATGTTTCGTCATGGCGCCGCCCTGGCCATAAAGTAGCCCTAACCGCCCTTCGCCGCCGCGCAACTGGCGGGTCATCGCGCAAATGGCGTGAGTCATGTAATTGTTCAGGGGGCCGCCGAAGAAGGTGAGGCCGCCCGTCACAGTCGGCGCCGCGCCTTCTGGGAGCCCGCTTTCCCGCAACACATCGATCGCCGCTTTGGGCACAACGGGAAAACAGCTGTAGATCTCGGTGAGGTCGAACGCGCCCGCGTCGCCGACGGCGTTTGCGGCGGCGGCCAGCGTCGCTTCAAGGGCGGGGTAGGCGTCATAACGGCCCCGGAGCAAGAAATCAGCGGGTTCCGCCGCTGCGGCGCCGGAGTGGAAGTGCACAAGTCTGTCATCGCTTACGCCGAGACGTTTCGCAAAGGCGTAGCTCGCGACAATAACGGCGGCCGACTGGTTGACGCTGTCGTTTGCAACCGTCCATTTCGGGTAGGGGAAAGAGATCAGCCGGTTGTCCTCTGAGATCGTCGCAATCTCTCGGGGCGACGGCTGCGCTCGCGACCAAGCGTGGGGGTTGCCGGCGCTCACGCGCGCATACTCCGACCAAAGATCAGCGGAGTGTCGCAACGCTTCCGTCGGCGTATGACCGAGCTTGGCGCTGAGCGCGTTCTCGAACAGGGGATAAACGTGAAGCGGCGCCTGGACCCCGATGGCGCGCGCGGCGGGCGCGACGCCGAGCGTTGTATCCACCATATCGCCCCACGCCTCTTCGCGGGACGCGCGTTCGGTCCACGGGAGCTGCGTCTTTGCGCGCCGCGCTTTGCGAAATGCGTTTTGCGCCTCTCCGCCGACGATTGCGACAGCTTCCGCCTCGCCGCGCTGGATCGCCAAGGCCGCTTCGTGAACAAGGCGAACGGGTTTCTCGCCGCCCATGCCGGCTTTCACTTGCCGTTGCGGCGCAATGCCGAGCCGCTGGCACAGCAGCGCCGCCGGGTCCTTATAGAGCCATGAGGTGACCCCAATGACGGAGACAGTGTCCAGCCGTTCGAGCACGTTGGCGCCCG